>JBDTOF010000101.1:0-2071 GCA_039933375.1 Chloroflexota bacterium | reverse complement strand
GCAGCGCGGTGACGACCGCGAGGATGGCCGCTCCGGCCTGGAGGCGACGTGGGGCTAGCAGGGCGTAGACGAGGACGACCACGCCACCGGCGATCAGGGTGATCTCCGGCAGGACGTCGATGACCATCGCGGCCATGTCCACGGAGCCGTTCATGACAAGGGCCTGGCGGGTCTCATGGTCGTCCGACGAACGGGCCGGCGAACGAATCGACCACGTTGAGCAGCCACGCTGGGGCGACCCCGATGAGGATCACGAGGACGACGAGCACACCGAGCGCCCCGACCTCGACGCGCGACAGGTCCGGGAACCGCGCCCAGCGTTCCGGGAGCGCCCCGAGGAAGAGCCGCTGGAGCATCCGCAGGAAGAGCGCGGCCGTGATCACGATGCCGAGCAGGCCCACGCCGGCCAGCACGGGGTAGACCGAAAGCGTGCCGATGAAGATCTGGACCTCGGCGACGAAACCTGCCAGCCCAGGCAGCCCGAGGCTGGCGAAAGCGAGCACGGCTGTGATCCCGGTCAGCGATCGCGCCCGCGACAGGAGGCCGCCGTACTCGTCCATCTCGTACGTCCCGCCCCGCGCGAGAATCGATCCGCTGATGAGGAAGAGCCCGCCGGTGATGAGGCCGTGGGCGACCATCTCGACGGTCGCCCCAGTGAGTGCAATCGCCTGGGCTGCCTCCTTGCCGGTCACCACGGTGCCTGCCGCAGCCAGACCGAGAACGACGTAGCCCATGTGGTTGACGCTCGTGTAGGCGATGAGACGTTTCAGGTTCGTCTGGGCCAGCGCGACGAGCGAGCCGTAGACGATGGCGATCGCGGCGAGGATGCCGATCGGGAGGGCGAACTGCGCCCAGGTGTCGGGCATCATCGACATCAGGATCCGGACGAAGCCGTACGTCCCCATCTTCAGCAAGACGCCCGCCAGGATGGCCGACGCGGGCCCGGGAGCGTCGACGTGGGCCGGCGGTAACCATGTGTGAACAGGCACGAGCGGCGTCTTGATGGCTAAACCGATGAAGAACCCCGCGAACACGAGCCCGCCATACAGGCTCCCGGCGGCGAGCGGCTGCTGCCGGATGATCTCGGCCATGTCGAACGTTCGCGGCTCGGTCACCAGGTACAGGCCGAGGATCGCGAGCAGCAGGGGCAACGAGCCGGCGAAGGTGTAGATGAAGAACTTCAGGGCCGAGCGTTGCGCCTCACCGTGGCCCCAGGCGCCGATCAGGAAGTACATCGCCACGAGCGACACGTCCCAGAAGACGAAGAAGAGGAAGAGGTCGAGGGCGAGGAACAGGCCGATCGCGGCACCCTCGAGGAAGAGCATCAGGGCGAAGTACGGGAGCGCTCGCCCGCGGAGGTCGACCGGGTAGGCGATCGACACGACGAAGAGCAGCCCGGTCATCGCGGCCAGGGGCAGGGACAGGCCGTCCACGCCGACGCGATAGCCGATCCCGAGCGTGGGGATCCAGTCGAGGGCCTCGACCTGTTCGAACGAACCGGTTCCTTTGAAACCGAGCCACGCGATCACGATGAGCCCGAGCGGGATCGCCGCGATGACGGTCGCGAGCGCCTGCACGCGGCGTTCGGACCCGATGGCGAACCTGCCCTTCCGGGGCAGGAGGGCGAACGCCACTGCGGCCAGGACCGGGATGAAGATGGCGGAACTCAGCACGATGGGGCTCCCTGAAGGTCGGTGGAGATGACGGCCATGAGTCGGTCGCGGCTACCGGAACACGAGGAGGATCGCGGCGATTGCGGCCAGACCGACCGCGACGAGGACGTAGTACTCGTGGGAGAGGCCGGACTGGAGTCGGCGACTCTGGTGACCGGCAAGCCCCACGCCGCGACCGGCTGCCTCGACGGCACCGTCGACGGCCCCGTCGTCGGCGACCCGTGAGCCCTCGGCCGTGAGGATCGTCGCCCGGGCGATGCCGCGGACCACTCCGTCGATGGCGGACTCGGCCCGCCGCGAAAAGAGCCGCGCTACGACCCCGGCGAGCCACGCGGTGCGCCGTACGCCCGCGTCCACCACGCGTTCGTCAAACCTGGCGAGCAGGTGCGAGAGCCCCT
>JBDTOF010000100.1:0-2145 GCA_039933375.1 Chloroflexota bacterium | reverse complement strand
GTCTCCTGGACCACGTCCTCGGCCGTCTCGCGGTCGCCGGTCAGCCGGTACGCCAGCAGATACAGGCGGGGTCGGTGAGACCGCACGAGCTCGGCGTAGGCCGACTCGGACCCCTCCCTGCACTGGCGGACGAGCGCGCGCTCATCCCTGACTTCTCTCACGAGTCCTCCGGACGGTCTCAAACGTCGCGAGACATGCCTCGCGTCGCAGTCTGCCACATCGGTGTCGTGGCGACCACTCCGACGATCGTCCCTGAGGGATCGCAAGTCCAGGTCGGGCACGGTCGAACTTAGACGCGTCCGATGCCTGTTTGGTTACCGGTCGCGGGCTCATGATGGGCGCAGATGGGCCCGCGCGCATTCGCAGGCGAGTGGCCGGTGATCGGCTGCCGGCACACTGGGCCGGTGGATGACATCCGTGTCGGCGGGCTGATTCGGGCTCTCCGGGTACGTCACGGCTGGCGCCAGCAGGATCTCGCGGTCGAGGCACGCGTGGGGAGATCCCTCGTCTCGCTTGCCGAGCGCGGACGCCTCGGTGAACTTCAGCTGGTCGACATCCGCTCCATCGCCGGCGCACTCGGCATTCGTCTCTCCTTCGATCCGTGGTGGCGGAGCGGCGACGTGGATCGTGTCCTGAGCGCCCGGCACAGCGTGATGCACGAGCGGTTGGCCTCGATCTTCGGGTCCTTGCCTGGATGGGAGGTTGTCCCGGAGGTCACGTTCTCCGTGTTCGGTGAGCGAGGTTCTATCGACGCGGTCGCATGGCACGCGGCCCGACGTGCCCTGCTGGTCGTGGAGCTCAAGACCGAGATTACTGACCCGGGGGCGCTGATCGCACAGGTTGATCGATACCAGCGGCTGGCGCCTGGGATCAGTCGAGAGCGTGGCTGGGATCCCGCGTCCGTGAGCGTGTGGGTGATCGTGGCGGACTCAACCATGAACCGGCGCCGCCTGGCGAGGCACCGGACGATGCTCAGGAACCGGTTCCCGCTCGAGGGGCGGACGATCAGGTCATGGCTCCGTGGGTCGGCCGGGTCGGCCGGGCTATCCGGGTCATCCGCGCCGTCCGGGGCTGTGGCAGCCCTCGGGGCCGTGGCAGCCCTCTCTTTCATGGCTAATGACGCTCCCGGCAGCATTGCGTGGAAGGCGGCCCCGACAAAGCGCGTTTCGCGGCGCGCCGGAGGGTCCAAGCGCCCGGAAATCATGGCTAACGTGCGCGCAGGGCAGCATTAGCCAGGAAAGCACGATGCCGGCGCCGCGGGTACTTGGCTAGTGCTGCCCCCAGCGGCATTAGCCAGGAAAGTGGCGGGGGCGCGGCTCAAGTGGCGGGGCCGCGAAGCCGCGCCACTCCCCGAACTACATCATCACGAGGCCGCCATCGACGGCCAGCACCTGTCCCGTGATGAAGGCGGCCTCGTCGCTCACCAGGAATGCAACGGCGTCCGCGATCTCCTCGGGCGTGCCGAAGCGGCCAAGTGGCGTCCGGGAGGTGAGCTCGGCCTGGAGCGGCGCCGCCAGATCCTGGGTCAACTCGGTGAGCACGAACCCGGGCGCCACGGCATTGCAGGTGATCCCGCGTGAGGCCAGTTCGCGAGCCGTGGCCTTGGTGAGGCCGATCAGCCCTGCTTTCGCGGAAGAGTAGTTGGCCTGGCCGATCTGGCCGGCCTGGCCCGAGACCGAGGTGATGTTGATGATCCGCCCGCTCCTGGCCCGGAGCATGGGTCGCGTGACGGCCTTGATCGCGTAGAAGGCACCGGACAGATTCGTGTTGATCACGTCCTGCCAGTTCTCGATCGACATGCGCATGATCAGGTCATCCCGCGTGATCCCGGCGTTGTTGACGAGAATGTCGACCTTGCCGAACGCCTCGAGCGCGGCCTTGATGAGCGCATCCGCGGCCTCGGGCTGGCTGACGTCGCCCTGGAGAGCGAGTGCTCGTCGACCGAGCGCCTCGACGGCGGCCACGGCGTCGGCGGCAGCTGCTGCGTTCCCGCGATAGCTGAACGCGACGTCGCAGCCCTGTGTTGCCAGACGCAGCACGATCGCTCGCCCGATTCCTCGGGATCCGCCGGTCACCACCGCAGACTTGCCGGTCAAATCGATCATGAGTGGGCCTCCGGGATCTTGGGCGGGGTGGCGGGTCCGG
>JBDTOF010000099.1:0-1501 GCA_039933375.1 Chloroflexota bacterium | reverse complement strand
AACCGATCGTAGAACTCCACGATCCGGGCCGGGACCGGCAGTCGGACGATGATCCGGCGACCGAAATTGCGGAGCGTGAGCAGGCCGACGCCGAGCAGGACGACGAAGGCGATGCCGATCACGAAGACGAGCTGGATCTCAGGCGGAAGGCCGGACCGGAAGGAGACGAAACCGGCTGCCAATCCCAGACCGACGATCGCGAACAGATCGAGGATCCGCTCGATGAAGACCGTCCCGAAGGTCCGCGACAGCGAGACACTGGTATTGATCTTGAGCAGGTATGCCCGGTAGACGTCGCCGAGTTTCGCCGGCACGAGGCAGTTCACCAACCAGGACAGGAAGATGATCTCGGTCGCGTCTCGGACACCGAGCCGGTAGCCGGATCGCCGGACGAGGATGGCCCAGCGCAGGCCTCGCAGCGGGAAGCCCGCGTAGAAGATCACAAGCGCCAGGGCCAGCATCCCGAAGTTCGCGCCCAGGATCTTGTCCGGCAGCTCATCGAGATGGAAACCGGGCAGGCTCCGCACGAACAGGACGAGGAGCACGAGCGGGACGACCAGCGAGATGATCGTCCGGGGCTGTCGGAGCCGCCGCACGAGCGACAGCTGGTCGGCCGACACCTCGGGCTCGGTGTCCTGGCGCGGCTCGCGGGCCGTGCCCGCGCGCTCGCCGCGTCCGGTCACGTTGTGGCCCCCGGGCGAACCCGGCGATGCCCGCGGGCGCGGTTGATCACCTTGGCCAGCGGCGTCGAGAGCCGCACGTACGCGGAGGCACGGCCCGTCACCAGCTCCGGGCCCGCAGCCAGGGCAGCCCGAAGGCCCGCCGCCGTGCCCGGATCGCCCGCCATCAGGCTGTATGCGACCCCGACCTCCATGGCAGTGTGGGCATCCGAGACCGCCACGGCCGCAACCCCCGCGGCTAGGGCAAGCTCGGCGGCACGGGCGTTGCCGTCGCCGACCATCAGGCGCGCGTTCCACGCCTCCACCCAGTCCACGCTGCCGGCCAGTGCCTCGATCTCCCGCGGCGGGCCGCTTCGAGCCACAGAGCCACGGAACCGGTCGAACGGATGCGGGATGCCCACCAGCCCGCCCTGCTCGCGAACCGCGGCGATGGTCTCCGCGGCCGACAGACCCGGCGGGACGGCCTCGGACAGGAAGACGGCGATGAGATCGCCGTCGCGGGTCTTGATCTCCTCGCCGATCAGCACGGTCAGGCCGTCCTGTGCGGCATCGCGGGCCGCCAGCGCGCCCTCGATCCGGTCATGGTCCGTGATGGCGAGGTGGGTGAGCCCCCGCCGAACGGCTGCGGCCACGACGGAGCGCGGCGAGGCGAGCGAATCGAAGCTGGCCGAGGTGTGGCAGTGGAGGTCAACGAACGCCCGAGCTTCGGTCACGGCCGCGGGCTCAGGCCCTAGAACGACTGGACAAGCGACTTCTTGAAGAAGCTGTAGTGCTTGAGTGCCTCGCCGGTCCCCAGCGCCACGCAGTTCAGCGCGTTCTCG
>JBDTOF010000098.1:0-3535 GCA_039933375.1 Chloroflexota bacterium | reverse complement strand
GTCCGGGCCGCGTACTCGCGGACGTACCGCGGAGCCATGCTGAAGGTATTGGGCATCAGCTCCGACAGGTACGAGGCACTCTTGCCGTGCAGGATCCCGGTGATCGCGGCGGCGAGGAAACGATCAACCCGATCGTCCAGATCCAGCGCATCGCGGACGTACAGCAACTGACCAAAGGTCGTCCGGTGGAACGCGACGGCTACTTCGGCCGGAACCGCCTCGGGACCACCGTGCTCGGGATCGGCCTGGATGGCGTCGGCGAGGGCGAGCCAGTGGTCGGCCGCGCCGGGCCAGGCGAGCGTCAGCCGGGCGAGCCGCGTCCGGGCCTCGGCCGGCGTTGCCGGCTCCACCTTTGCGGCCGTCAGGAGATGAGCGAACGGGTTCAGGTCGTTGCCGACGCCGATTCGTCCCTCCGCGCTGGCCTGGAGCGGAACGGTGCCGCGTCCGGCGAATGGATCAAGCACCACGTCCCCGGGTCGGGAGTAGCGGGCGATGAAGGCGTGGGATAGGGCAGCCGGGAAGCTCGCCAGGTACGAGCACATCGGGTGAAATGAGTGGCCCCACAGGCGCTGCTGCGCCTTCCATTCCGGTTCAATCGAGATCCGCGGCAACGCCGTGGCGAACTCGAACTCGAGCTGATCCGGCGCCGCGCCTCGAGCGGTTGAGGTTGCTGCCATTGGCGCTCTGGGCTCCCGTCGCCCGCCGGCACATCCCAGTGCACCGTTCGGGCCGCTGACCATAGCGGTCGCCCACCCATGGTTGTCAATAGGTCGAATGGCGGACGAGGGGAGCAACACGACCCCAATCGCGACGTCGTTCAGGGCGCTGGAGGTCGTCAGATTCCCGGCGCCGTGCGTAGACTGGGCTCTACGTCCCCGTAGCTCAGTGGACAGAGCAACCGCCTTCTAAGCGGAAGGTCGCAGGTTCAAATCCTGCCGGGGACGCCACGTTGCCGGGCGGTTCGCCGGTTTAGCGCTCGGACCCGCCGGCATCCCGCGGTACCAGCGTCCAGGCCATGACAGCACCCGCAGCCGCGGCCAGCACCCCGACGATGATCGCCAGCTCGATTGAGAACGTCGCCAGGACCCCCGCAATCGCCGCGCCGATCGGCCAGCCCGCGAAGTTGAAGGCCATCGAAATCGCAAACGCCCTGCCCATCCAGGCCGGATCGGTCCGTCGCTGCCGGATCGTGAACATGGCCACATCCATCGGGCCGTTGAGCAGACCCATGATCGCCATCGCCAGCACGATCGGCCCAACACCCGGAATCAGCAGCAATGCCAGCGCCGGCACCAGGCCGATCATCGGGGCGGCAAACAGCCGCGCCTCTCGGCCCCGCATGTCCATCCGGCCAGCCAGCAGGCCGGCGCCGACGCCCGCCACCCCCTGGACCGCGAAGACCAGGCCGACCGCCGTCTCGCCAAGGTGGAGCCGCTGGAGGACCAGCAGGGGAACGACGATCGAGACCATCCCGAAGCCGATGTTGAGGGTCGTGATCGACAGCCCGATCGCCCGCAGCGTCCGGTTCCGCCACGTGTACTGGAGTCCCTGCCAGGCGTCCACGAGCAGCCGACCGCTCGTGGAGGTGGTGGTCGCCGGCTCGGGAACCGGCGCGAGAATCACGACGGAAACCGCAAGCAGCGCTGCGATGACCATGAGCGCGGCCGGTCCGCCGAGCGTCCCCACCATCAACGCCGCCAGAGGTGGCCCGATGATCGAGGCGACGACGTAGCCATTCGAGTCGACGGCGTTCACTCGCTCCCAGAGGTTCGGCGGGACCATCAGGGGGAAGAGCGTCCGCATGCCGGTCGCGCCAAGCGGCCCGGTCAGCGACGAGATCGCGGCGATCAGGACGAGGAGCCAGACCGGAAGCCGGTCCGTGAACGCCAGGGCCGAGATCAGCGCAAGCGTTGCCACCGCGATCAGAAGGTCGAGCCGGATCAGGCGGGTCCGGCCGTGTCGATCCAGCAGCGCACCGCCGATCGGGCTGATCAGGAGGCCCGGCATGAGGCTGGCGAAGGTGACGAGGCCAGCGATGGCCGGCGACCCGTAGTGGGTGAGCGTGAACAGGACGAGCGCGACGCCGACCATCGACTGGCCAACTCGGACGACCTGCATGCCGAGGAGCGCACGGCCGAGGAACGGCACTCTGAGCAAGGCGCGATACGACGGCCGCGGAGCCTCTCGCATCCCGGCGCCCAGCGCCGCATCGAGGGCAACGTCGGCCGGAGATGGTCGCGGGTCGGGCATCCCGCGATGCTATCCGAGCCGAACTCGCGGTGGTGAGTCGCCGCTTCGAAGACGCAACCTTGTCGGGCTGGCCCATGGGTACTGCCCCGGCCTCGAACCGAAGTACGGCTTCCCCAAAGCGCCTCGGAACCCTACGTTCCTATCTGCAACAAGCCGGACCGAACCCGTCCCCTCCGGACGGACCCCCGTCGGCCACCGTTGCGATGATCGAAAGGCGACCATGGCTATGGCCTCAATGGCGGTTAACGAACTCGGGCCGATGCTTACTGCCACGGAAGTGGCGGACATGCTGCATCTTCACGTCAACACGGTGAAGCGCCTCGGCGATCGCGGCGAGCTCCCGTTCTATCGGGTCTGCAAGCGAGGCGACCGGCGCTTCCGGCTCCAGGACGTCATGCGCTTCCTGCACCAGAACCGCTGATCACGAACGGTGGGCACCAGCCCGCTGGTTCCGGATGCGGCCGGTTCAGGTCGTCCGAAGGGCCTCACCGAAGAGCTCCAAGCCTTCGGCGATTTCCGCTGAACTCGCATTGAGTGGCGGGATCCAGCGTATGACCTGATGCTCCACGCCGCAAGACAGGACGAGCAGTCCGAGGTCAGCAGACTTCGCGACCAGCCGGTCCGCCAGTGCTCCGTCAGCGGCCTTGGTCGCTCGATCCCTGACGAACTCCACCCCGACCATGAGCCCGGGTCCCCGCACGTCCCCGATTCGCTCGTCCTCGGCCTTGAGCCGATTCAGGCCGGCCGTCAGTTCCGTGCCGCGGGCCGCAGCGTTGGCGACGAGGCCTTCACTCTCGATCGTCTCGAGGACCGCGATGGCGGCTGCGCAAGCGACGGGATTCCCACCATAGGTTGAGCCGTGGGCACCGCGTCCCCATCGCTCCTGGAGGTCGCGCGATGTCGCGATTGCCGAGAGTGGCAGGCCGTTGGCGATGGCCTTGGCGATGCACACGACGTCCGGCACGATCCCGGCGTGTTCGAAGGCCCACATTCGCCCCGTCCGTCCGTAGCCGGCCTGGACCTCGTCCGCGACCAGCAGGATGCCGTGCTCATCGCACAGGGCACGCAGCCCCTGGAGGAACGCGGCCGGGGCGGGAACGTATCCGCCCTCTCCGAGGACCGGTTCGATGAAGATCGCCGCAACGCTGCTGGCCGGGGCAACACTCGTGAACATGGCCCGGAGCCGACTCAGCGATACTTCGCTGGCCTTTGCCTCGTCGCCATCGAACTCTCGCCAGGCGTATGGGTACGGGGCGAAGTAGACCGAGGGCACCATCGGGTCGTA
>JBDTOF010000097.1:0-6242 GCA_039933375.1 Chloroflexota bacterium | reverse complement strand
GCGCCGTGGTCAAAGCGTACGACGTCCGGCCCGAGACACGCGAGCAGGCCGAGTCGCTCGGCGCCGGTTTCGTGACGCTCAAGACCCAGATCGATGCGACCGGCGCCGGTGGCTACGCCCGCGAACTGACGGCCGAGGAGCGCGCGTCCCAGCAGGCCGAGCTCAACGAGGTCATCGGCGGCATGGACGTGGTCATTACGACGGCACAAGTCCCGGGCCGCAAGCCGCCCGTCCTCGTGACCGCGGCGGCCGTCGCGCTCATGAAGCCCGGTTCGGTGATCGTGGATATGGCTGCCACGGCACTCGGTGGCAACTGCGAGCTGTCGAAAGCCGGCGAGGACATTGTCACCGACAACCTCGTGACGATCATCGCCCCGGACAACCTGCCCGCCACGATGCCGATCGGCTCGTCCGCGTTCTACGCGCGCAACCTGTCGTCGCTCCTGCTCCAGCTCGTCAAGGACGGGGCGCTGAACCTGGATCCGGCCGACGAGATCGCCGGTCCCGTCACGATCACGCACGGCGGCGAGATCCGCTCCGAAGCGGTCAAGAAGCTGCTCCAGCCGGCCGGAGGTGCCGCATGAACACCGAACTCCTGGCCGCGCTGACGGTCTTCGTGCTGGCGATCCTGTGCGGGTTCGCCGTCATCTCGAAGGTCCCTGCGACGCTCCACACCCCGCTCATGTCGGGAGCCAACTCGATCCACGGCATCGTCCTCGTCGGTTCGATGTTCATCGCGGCGTCGGCCACGGATCTGCTCAGCCAGGTCCTCAGTCTCATCGCGGTCGCATTCGCGACGATGAACGTCGTGGGCGGCTACGTGGTCACGGACCGGATGCTCCAGATGTTCCGCAAGAAGCCCGTGGCACCCAGGCCGGCTGACGTCGAGAAGGCGGCCTGAGCGTGGACCCACTCGAAGTCGTCGTTCGTCTCATCTGGCTCGTCGGGGCCGCCGGGTTCGTCCTCGGGCTCATGCGGATGAACTCGCCGGCCACGGCCCGCAACGGCAACCTGGTGTCCGCCGGCGGCATGACACTCGCGATCCTCGCGACGCTCGTCCTGCTGGCCGTTGATGGTCTCAGCGCAACCGGCTGGATCATCATCGTGGTCGGCGTCGCCATCGGCGGCGGCGGCGGCCTGTACCTCGCCCGCGGCGTGAAGATGACCGCGATGCCCCAGCTGGTGTCGCTGTTCAACGCGGTCGGTGGCGGCGCGGCCGCACTCATTGCGATCGACGACTACCTGCGGCTTGGCGGCCCCGGCGCCGCGGCGGGCGCGATCTCGCTTCAGATCTCTATCCCGACGGTACTCGACATCGTCATCGGCTCCATCACGTTCACCGGCTCGCTGATCGCATCCGGCAAGTTGATGGGCCTCAAGATCACGCCGTCGCGGCCGGTCATCATCCCGGGCGGACGGCTCATCACGGGCGCAATGGTCGCGATCGTGGTCATCGGTGCGGGCTATCTCTGGCTCGGCAACGTCAGCGTGCCGGTCATGTTCCTGATCCTGGCTGCGGCATTGGTCTTCGGGATCACGATGACGCTGCCGATCGGCGGGGCGGATATGCCGGTCGTCATCAGCCTCCTCAACTCGTTCACCGGCACGGCCGTCGCAATGGCCGGATTCGTGCTTGGAAACGACGTCCTGATCATCGCCGGCGCGCTCGTCGGCGCATCCGGGGCGATCCTGACCAAGCTCATGGCCGATGCCATGAACCGCTCCGTGCTGAACATCATGCTCGGCGGCTTCGGCGGCGGCGAGGGCACCGTGGCGGCCGCTGGAGGGGCGGGCGCGTCCGTCCGCGAGCTCGGGGTAGATGACGCGGCCATCCAACTCGCCTATGCCCAGTCCGTGATCATCGTCCCGGGCTACGGCCTGGCCGTCGCCCAGGCGCAGCACGCCTGCCGCGAGCTCGGCGAGCTGCTCGAGAGCCGGGGCGTTGACGTCAAGTACGCCATCCACCCCGTCGCCGGACGGATGCCGGGACATATGAACGTGCTTCTCGCCGAGGCCAACGTGCCGTACCCGCAACTCAAGGAAATGGAAGAGATCAACCCCGAGTTCGATCGGGCCGACGTCGCCCTCGTAGTCGGCGCCAACGACGTCACAAACCCGGCGGCTCGCAAGCCCGGCTCGCCCGTCTCGGGCATGCCGATCCTCGACGTCGATCACGCCAAGGCGATCATCGTCATCAAGCGGTCCATGGGCCGCGGCTACGCAGGGATCGACAACGAGCTCTACGCCAATCCCAAGACCGGGATGCTCTTCGCCGACGCGAAGGCCGGCCTTGCCGACCTCGTCACAGCGGTCAAGGGGCTCTAGGATGGCGGACGCGGAGCCAGTCGCCGCCAAGACCGACGCCGGCAAGCCGGCCGACGCCTCCAAGCCGGCCGGAGCGGCGGACGCGACCAAAGTCCCAGACCCGACGGACGACCTCGTCGAACGGAAGCACACGCTGTCCATCGGCCGCAAGAAGCTGGCCTACACCAGCCACACCGGCCGGATCGTCCTCCGCGAGGAAGTCATCGAGGACGAGAAGTTCGGCGGGCACAAGCCGAAGGCGAGTGTCTTCATCACGACCTACACCCTCGATGGCGCGGACGCGGCGAAGCGGCCGGTTACGTTTGCCTTCAATGGTGGACCTGGCTCCTCGAGCGTCTGGCTGCACCTGGGGCTGCTCGGACCGAAGCGAGTTGTCAGCGGTGACGCCGACTCCCCCATGCCGCCGCCGTACGAAGTCGTGGACAACGTCGAGACGCTCCTGGCCCACACGGACCTGGTCTTCATCGATCCCGTCTCCACGGGCTACTCGAGGGCTGTAGACGGCGGCAAGCCCGCCGAGTACCACGGCCTGAAGCGGGACATCGAGTCGGTCGGCGAAGTCATTCGCCTGTGGACGTCGCGGAACGGGCGCTGGGCATCGCCGAAGTTCCTGGCCGGTGAGTCCTACGGGACCGTCCGGGCCGCCGGACTGGCTGCCCATCTTCAGAACCGCCACGGGATGTACCTCAACGGCCTCTTGCTCATCTCCTCGGTTCTCGACGAGGGGTCCGTGTTCTTCACGGAGGGCAACGAGCTGCCCTATCCGATGTACCTGCCGACGTACGCGGCCGTGGCGTTCTACCACGGCAAGCACCCCGGGCGAACACTGCGCAGCGTGCTCGACGAGGCCGAGGCCTATGCGGCCGGTGACTATCCGCGCCTGCTGGCCCGCGGCAACCGCCTGACGGTGGCCGAGCGACGCTCTGCCGTCGCGAAGATCGCACGCCTGACCGGACTTCGGCGCGAGTACGTGGACCGGGTCAACCTGCGCCTTGAGCACATCCGCTTCTTCACCGAGTTGCTCCGTGACCAGGGCCGATCCGTCGGCCGCCTGGATGCCCGGTTCACCGGTCCGGAGCCGGATGGAGGCCGCGAGCACTTCTCGGCCGATCCATCCTTCTCGCACATCACCGGCCCCTACACGGCCGCCTTCAACCAGTACGTCCGGGCCGAGCTCGGTTATGAGAACGACCTGCCCTACGAGGTCCTGTCGGAATCCACGCATCGGGCCTGGTCTTACAAGGAATACGAGGGACGCTCCGTGTCGGTAGTCGAGGATCTCGGCGCGGCGATGCGAGCCAACCCGTTCCTCAAGGTCCATGTCGCCTGCGGCTACTACGACGGTGCGACGCCGCACTTCGCGGCCGAGCACGTCATGGCCCACCTGCCGATCCCAGCCGAGCTGGAGGCGAACATCGAGTTCAGGCACTACGAGGCGGGGCACATGATGTACGTGCACGAACCATCGCGGATCAAACAGTCGGCGGACCTGGCCGACTTCATCGTCCGGGCATCGCAGGGAGGCTAGGCCGCCACAGCGGCGACCACCCTCACGTGACGAACAAGGCTCGCAAGGCCGCGGCAACTCCGGCAGCCACGCCGGTCGGCGCGTGGCCACACCCGGCCAAGGTCGCCTTCATCGGGTCGCATGGAATCCGCAAGACCACCGCACTGCTGGCGTTCGCCGCGACGGTTCAGCGAGCCGGCCTGTCCGTCGAGCTGGGACGCGAGGTCGTCCGGGACAACCCGCTGGGGATCAACGAGGCAGCCACCGGCGAGGCGCAACTCTGGGTCCTCGTCAGCCAGATCCGGCAGGAACTCGAGCTGGCCCATCGGGCCGACGTCCTGGTAACGGATCGCGGCGTCATGGACAACTACGCCTACTACCTGCGCGCCTGTGGCGGGGAGGACCGGTACGACATCGGACCGCTGGTCCGGACCTGGTCCGAGACCTACGATCTCGTGGTTCGGCTACTGCCCGACATCGCTCTCCAAGCGGATGGCATCCGATCGACCAACGACACCTTTCGGGACGAGGTCGAGGCCGTCCTGGACGTCGAGCTGCCAGTCCTCGTGAAGCCGACGCAGCTGATCACGATGCGGGCGTCCGAGGTGACGAGTCGGACCGACTGGTGGTCCGTCCTGTCCGGATTGGGAGAGCGCCTCGGAGCCACCCTTCGTGCCCCCGACCTCTGGGCCTGATCGAGGAAGCGATCGCCGAGCGCCGCGCCATCCGGGTGTGGCACGATCCGTATTCGATCCCCGTTGAGGATCGGCTCCGGCCGAGGGAGGGATGACGTTCCGGTGCTGCGTCGCTTGAACCCGCTGACCGCGCTGCTCGCTACACCCATCGTGCGGCGCGTCACCTGGCACACGCGCCGAATCGCGGGCACCGTCGACCGTCGGTTCTTCGTCAGTCTCGCTCAGGGTGCGGCGATCTTCGTTGGGGCGGCGGCGCTCCTCGTGACGCTTTTCGAGAAGCCGTGGCTGGATGGGCCAGGCCCGGCGATCGAGTGGTTCGGAAAATCCTTCAACTGGGCGATCTTCACGATCCTCGGACAGGGCGATTCCGCCTACGTCACCTCGTTTGGTGGCTTCGTCGTCAGCTGGATGCTCGTGTTGTTCGGGGTCGCCATCGTGGGAACCATCACTGGAGCGCTCGTGGCGCTCGTCATCGACTTTCTTCTCAAGGAGGGCCAAGGGTTGGGCGCCAGCGGCTACAAGGACCACATCGTCGTATGCGGCTGGAACGCAACCGCACGGGATCTGATCGAGGAACTCAAGGGAGATGAGTATCGGGCGAAGGTCGTCGTTCTCGCCGAAGTAGAGAAGAACCCGGCCGGAGATGGCGTGTACTTCGTTCGGGGCGACACCACCGACGCCAAGGATCTGCGACGCGCCGGCATCGAGGAAGCCGCGGCGGCACTGATCTTCCCGTCAGCCCCGACCAACGAGGCGGACATGCACTCGATCCTGACCATCATGGCCATCGAGTCGATCGCACCCCAGGTGCGAACGGTAGCCGAAATCATCAACCCCCGGCATGTCGAGCACTTCGAGCGGGCGCACGTGGACGAGGTTTTGGTCACCTCGCGGCTCGCCTCGCGACTGCTCGCGCGGTCCGCGCTCTATCCGGGCCTGACCGGGTTGGTAACCGACATCGTGTCCGGCGGCGAGGGCTCCGAGCTCTATCGGGTGGAACTCCCGTCCTCATATCTGGGCCTCACCATCGACGAGGTGAGCAGCCGGCTGCGTCAGGACCATCGAGCGACCCTGCTCGCCGTGAGCCGTGGCACGGAATCCTTCGTCAACCCGCCCACCGACTTCCGCGTGGCCGGCGATGACGACCTGCTCGTGGTCGCGGAATCGCTTGGGTCGCTTGCGCCGCTTCGGCCCGACCGCGCTATGGAACTGCCGGGACATTCACGGGCACGCATGGCCGGAAACCGGGAGCAGGATCCCGCGTAGATCAGGTCTGGGGAGCCTCAGGCGCGGGGGGCAGGAACCTCGTCCTCGGGCTGCGTGACATCGACGACCTCGGCGCCAAGGGCCGCCACCAGGTCCGCGGCGGACAGGTGCAGGTTGATCCCGAATCCGCCGCCGCCGATGGACACCACGGGCTCCGCGAGGACCGCGGCATCGGCAATGACGGGCCACGGCCGGGTGGACCCGAACGGCGTAATGGTGTAGCGAACATACCCGGTGACCGCCTGCGCCTCGTCGGCGTCCGGAAGGGACATACGGGTCACGCCGAGGTGAGCCCGCAGCTTCGGCCAGTCGAAGCGCCGACCCGCCGGTACGAGCACGAACAAGTAGTCGTCCGCGCCGCGCCGAACGACGATCGTCCGCAGAAGGGCACGCAACGGAATGCCCTGGCGCTCGGCCGCTTCCTCAGCAGAGCGAGCGGGTTCGATTCG
>JBDTOF010000096.1:0-3082 GCA_039933375.1 Chloroflexota bacterium | reverse complement strand
CCCTAGGGACCACGGAACAAGATTCTGCTAGCTACCTCACAAGCCCCTTCAACTGGACGTGGTAGAAGAGGTTCGGGTCGTAGGGCATGTTGAGGATGGCCGATCCTCCGATCTGGAAGGTCCAGGCGATGATCTGGACCGCCGCGCAGTTCTGATTCCCGGAACCATCGAGCGTGCATCCGGTCGTGTTCGAGCTGCCGAGCATCGATACGTCGCCGCCAGCTGAGTAAATCGTTCCCTCGAGGTTCGTGCTGGTTCCGCCGCCGATCGAGATGTCGGCGCGGCCGGCATAAGCACCACTCGCGTGGCCGTCCTGCCAGAGGAGCATGCCCCCGTACGGACAGGTACTCGCGCCATACGGCGGACATCCGCTGTCCCGAGCGAGGCCGCGCAAGCTGATCGAACCCGAGCCGTGCAGATCGATGTTCTGCTGGCACTTCAGGTTATCGTGCGACACCTTGCATGCGGCAGCGTACTGCGGATCGTCCGTGCCGTAGATGAGGACTCGACCCTGTGCCGAGTCAAGTGTCCCGCTCGTCTGGGCAATGCCCCCTCCGGCGATGATGTAGATGCCCGGGTTCAACTTGATCGTCGCGCCCGCGCCAATACTCCAGCCACCGTAGTAGGTGCCAGGATTGAGCGTGACGAGCCCGTCCTGTGCCTTGAACGAGCAGGTCTTGGGCGTGGCCGCGGTGCCGGACGCTCCCGTCGGGCATGTTGCCGGTGTCCCGGGCGTGGGGGGCTTGATAATCGCCAGGGGATCCCCAACGTAGGCGGCCTGTTCGTCAACCGTGTCGATGCTCGGCGCAGTATTGCCGGAGTATGTGCAGGCGCCCTGAACGAACAGCGCTGGTGCGATCACCGTGGTGTTTGATCCTGAGATCTCGAAGGCTCCCTGCGAGTTGTTGGCGCAGGCGTCGTTACCTCCGTAGGACGCTCCACCGCAGGCGGAATTGACCTGGATGTAGCCACCCGGGGCGCTGACGCCCGTCGCCGTGTGGATATCGATGCCACCCCCGCTGCCGCCGCCGTTGATCTTGGCCGGTGCCGTACCTCCGCACCCCTGGTCGGACAGAGAGACCAGCGAGCTCGAGCCGCCGGATCCATCGTCGTTGGCCGCAACCGCCGACGTCGAGACCTGGAACGTCGCGATGCCGACGATCCCAGCCAGCAGGCTCCGATAGGGCCGACCGATCACGACCTCGACGTAGCCGGGATTGCCGGCATACTCCACCGCCGCCTTGCTCGGCGGCCAGTTCACCGTGACCGTCGAGCCGTCGGGCGTGGCGACCGAAGGACAGGCTGCGTTGGTATCGGTCCTCGTGGCCGAATAGCCGTTCTGCAGCGCGTAGAAACAGGCGGCGTTCCACATGGACCCACGCTCGTTCGAACCCGCCGTCGTGACGGCCGTCGGCCTGATGTAGCGGGCCGCGGCGAGCGCGCCTGGATCCGCCGCGTTCTGCTCTTGCCGCCGCTGCATGAAGACCATGCCGAGGTCCACCACGAGAGCGCCGATCAACAGCATGGCCACGAGTCCGCCGGCAAAAATGACGAGAATCTGGCCCCCGCTGGGTCTGTGCAGGCGGCTCATTATGGTCTTCATTGCTGGCGGTGGATAACCTCTGTGACTATGGCCTTCAGGGTGACGCTCGGTGGAATGAGCAGGAATCCTGCGAGCGGAGGCGACCAGGGCATGCACGCGTACACCGTGACCTGGTTGTCCGGGATGTCGCTCGCGGGGTCGTTACTCGCGGATGTGGCGACCGTATCGCACGGCAGGCTCGTCTGGTCGCTGACCGGGTTGACTCCCTGGATGTAGCACTGCACAAACTGGTTCGCCGCATCGTTCTCGGACGGAGGGTGGTCCGCGATGGGCATCGCCGAGTAGTTCCCGTCCGTGGGCACCGTGACATCGGGCCGGACGTAGCCCGACCAGCAGGCCTTCACGTTCACCAGTGCCGGGTTGGTCCCCCAGACGCTATTACGCGCGTGAGACGTCATGTTCGGCCAGACCTGGGCCGGCCCATCGCAGTGGTACGGGGAGAGCGGGTAGGTCGCCGGAGGTGCGTTCGGATCGCGCCAACTGGCCGTCGGGCAGATTGCCGTAGAACTGTGGATCGCCGCGTATCGAGCGGCTTCGCGGGCAACATTCGTGACCTGCTGTTGGTAGAAGACCCATAGGCCGAGCGAGATGATGCCGAAGATCAACATCAAGGCCAACGGGATCACCAGGGCGAATTCGGCGAGCCCCTGACCGCCGGCTTCCGTGCGCAGCAAGACGCCGTGGCGACGCGCCCATGTGCGCATCAGTAGTTCGCCACGGTAAATGTGCGCGTCCGTTGAATGTAGAAGTCGCCCGACAGCGACTCCAGACTTCCACCCACGAACGGAATGGAGAAGCCGAAGATCGTCGAGAACCGATAGCACACTCGAACCTCGACGAACACGAGGCCCGCACCTTCGCCCGACATGGCGTTCGTGATCGGATCAGGGGTGATCGCCGTACATTGAGCCGGTACGCCTCCAGATGCGTTGTATGGGGTCGAGCACATTGGATCGACACCATCGTGGACGCACACGAGCGTCGGTATGCCAGAACACTCTGTGGTCGGACTGCTGTACATAACGTTCGGGAGGGTCTGTCCCTCGTTGCAGACCGATTGCCATGCGTACCCATGGATCGTTGAATGGTCAATCGCGCCTGCCCGGACGTACTCCTGGGCGGCAACCTCGGCTGCAGTCCGCGCGATCGATTCAACGGAGATCGCAGCGGCGAAGTAGCGACCAAAGTCGGCGACTGTCAGAAGCAGGATGAGCAGGAAGGGGACCACGAGCGCGAATTCGACCAGGGACTGTCCGTCGGAGGCTGGCTGAGACACATTCAGGAAGGGAGAAGCATGGGGAGCGGACGGCACATCGGGGTACACCTTGCGGCGCACCCGTCGCAGGCGCAGTCGTCGAATCCCGAATGTCATTCGCCGACTCTATCCAGATCCACCTTGCAGGCCCGATATCAGCTGTTGCGTCACTGCAACAGTTATTGGTACCGCAGGGCGTTGGTGGAATGAGCGAATCGTCGAGC
>JBDTOF010000095.1:0-2268 GCA_039933375.1 Chloroflexota bacterium | reverse complement strand
TCCCGCGCGGCACGCATGATCCAGCGCAGCGTCAGGACGCTCGCGCGCGGCACGTCGCGGACGAAGTCGCGGACGTACTGATCGGCCGGCGCACCGACGAGGTCGGCTGGTCGCCCGGCCTGCACGATCTGCCCGTCACGCATGATCACGATGTGATCGCCGAGCTTGAGGGCTTCGGCGAGGTCGTGGGTGATGAAGACCATCGTCTTGCCGACCTCGTTGTGGAGCCGGATGACCTCGCTCTGCATGTCGCGGCGGATGAGCGGGTCCAGGGCGCTGAATGGCTCGTCGAAGAACATGACCTCGGGGTCACCGGCCAGCGCTCGGGCAAGTCCGACGCGCTGCTGCTGGCCGCCGGACAGTTGGTCCGGATAGCTGTCCATGTGGGCAGTCAGCCCGACGAGCTCGCACATCTCGCGGGCTCGAGCTCGGCGAATGTCGCGCGACTCGCCACGCAGTTCCAGGCCGAAGGCGACGTTGTCGATGACCCGGCGATGCGGCAGGAGGCCGAAGTGCTGGAAGACCATCGAAAAGCGCCGACGCCGCAGTTCCCGGAGCCGATCCTCGTCGGCGGCCCGGATATCCTCGCCGTCCAGGAGGACCTGGCCCAAGGACGGCTCGATGAGGCGGGTCAGGCAGCGGACCAGGGTCGACTTGCCACTGCCCGACAGGCCCATGACCACGAAGACCTCGCCCGGCATCACGTCGAAGGAGACATCGCGGACGGCGATCGTCGAGCCCGTCTGCAGGCGGAATTCCGCGCTCGACAGCTCGAGGAGGGGGGAGTCGGCGATCCTCGCCTCGGCCGGCCCGAAGACCTTCCAGAGTCCACGGACGGCGATGGTCGGATCGACGCCGTTCGTTCGGTCGGCCTGCGCGGTCTGCACGCGATCCACCTCAAGCAGCACGGGACGCCCTCGCACTTGGAGCGCCGGTCGGACTTCGTGAGGATCGGCCCGCGACCGGCCTGCGTCAAGCGAGCGCGTGGTCTGAGCATCTCTCGGACCAGGTCGGGAGCGTGCGAGTCGACCCGGGCCCAGTTGCCGACCCGGCGGGTCCGGGAGCACACTGTGGGTCGTCCCAGGGGCCCCAGGTGCGATGCTGTCGCGCCTCTGGCAGCGGCCTTCAAGACCCGGTTCGGTGGTGATCCGGAGGTCTCGAGAGGCCGCCTTGACGTTCGACATGGAGACCACGTGACCCTCAGCCGCACCGAGACCCGCACCGCCTCGATGTTCATCGATGGCGCCTGGTGTGCCGCCGCATCGGGTGAGAGCTTCGAGGCCACGAATCCGGCCAGCGGAGCGGTGATCGCCACTGTTCCCAAGGGCGGACGCGAGGACACCCGACGCGCCGTGGCCGCGGCGTTGGCCGCCCGGCGGCCATGGGCCGCCCGGTCTGCGTTCGACCGCGCTGCAGCCCTGGAGCGCGTGGCCGCGCTCATCGAAAGGCGCCGCGACGAACTGGCCCAGGCGCTCACCCTCGACCAGGGCAAGCCGCTGATGGCCGAGGCCTACGGAGAAGTGGACGAGCTGCTGGTCTACTTCCGGATGGCGGCAGCTGATGCCACCCGGCTCGATGGCCTGATGCCGCCCTCGATCGACCCGAACAAGCGGGTCCTCGTGTACCGGGTTCCGATGGGCGTCGTCGGGATCGTCACGCCGTGGAACTGGCCTTACACCATGCCGGCCGAGATGATCGCGCCGGCCCTGGCCGGCGGGAACACGGTCGTCTGGAATCCCGCCCGCCTGACCTCGTACTGCTCGACGGTCCTGGCCTCGTGCCTGGTTGATGCTGACCTTCCGCCAGGTGTCTTCAACCTCGTCACCGGTCCAGGTTCCGAAGTCGGCGATGAACTGGCCGGCCACCCGGACATTGCGGCAGTCGGCTTCATCGGGTCCACGGCCACGGGCCGAGCGATCGCCGAGCGGGCGATCGGCAAGGAGCTGCTGCTCGAGATGGGCGGCAACGGCCCGCTGGTGATCCTGGCGGACGCGGATATCGATGCGGCCGTCACGGCCACCCTCACCGCCTGCTTCCTCAACGCCGGGCAGAGTTGCACGGCCGGTGAGTGGATCCTGGTGGATGGGAAGATCCACGACTCGTATCTCGAGCGCCTGACGGCGGCGTTGGCCCGCGAGACCCATCTCGGCGATCCATTGGACCCACGAACGACCATGGGGCCGCTGAACAACGAAGCGACGGCCGCCAAGACGGAGCGCCACGTGGCCCAGGCCCTCGCGGCCGGCGCCGTCATCGTCAGTGGCGGGG
>JBDTOF010000094.1:0-3764 GCA_039933375.1 Chloroflexota bacterium | reverse complement strand
TTGATCGCCAATCTCGCGATTCGTGTGCCCGGCCGCGACCAGGCGCAGGACATCGCGTTCCCGGGCGGTCAGCGGTGAAGTCGTGGGCTCGGCCACCACGTTGGCGATACCCGACGCTCCAGGGCTCGGTTCGTCTACGAGCTTGACCTTGGCATGGCGGGCGACCATCTCGATCTCCTTGCGAAGCGGCGCAGCACCCAGATCGGTTGCCACGACGTGCGCATCCCGGAGAAGGCGTGCGACTTCCGTCCGATCCTCGTTGGTCTCGAGCAGCGCTTCAGCCAGCCTGAGTTCCGCATAGGCGGTTCCGCACGGGTGAGAGATCGCGCGCCAATCGCTCGCCGCGGTCCTCCAGGCTGCGGGGTCAGGGACACCTTTCAAGCGCTTGATCTCGCCTTCGGCCGTTGCAAGCGTTGCCTCGCAGAACGCGCCTGCGCCACCGTGAGCCCGGCCATCATCGACGATCTGGCGCAGGCGACCCAGCCAGTCATGCCCGAGTTCGACCGCCGATGCCGCCTCGGCCGGCTGCCGACGCTGGCGGGCCGTCACCGCGTGATCTGCGGCGGCGCCAATGGCCGTCCCGAGGAGCAACCACATCGGACTGACGAGGTCCGATTTCGCGCATTCTTCCTCTGCTTCATCGACGGCGGCATGCACGCGATCGAAGTTCCCAGCCGCGCGCTCGAGGAAGACCTCTATTTCGAGCTTCCAGAGCGGGCTGTTCCACGCCACGGCCGGCTGTGACGCCAGACGTGCGGCATTCAGATGACCGCGCAGGACCTGGGCCTTGGCAATCACGGTCCATAGGCCACTGTATCGATGCTCGCCCGCCGAGCGAGCGTGCTCCTCGGCTTCATCGAGACGGCCGAGCTCGAGCAGGGCGTGGGCTGCGTTGACCATTATGTGATGACGCCCCTCGACGCCGTATCGGATCGCAGTCCGCTGCGCGTCGGCGGCAAACGTCAGACTGTCCTCGAAACGGCCCGCGAGCCACAACGCGAAGCCACACGAGCCCACCGACAAGAACGGCCAGAAGGTTCCATCAAACCCGGTCGACGCCGCAGCGGCGGCATCGATGAGAGCCTCTGCTTGACCGACCCGGCCAACCGAAGCCAGCGACAGGGCGGTCTCGCGGGCGACGACGACCCAGAGGCCGTCATCGTTCAGGGCTTTCGCGGTTGCCATCGACCGCTGGAGCAACGCAAGTGACTCGCCGATGTGCCCGGTTGACCAGCGCTGGTCGGCGACGATGATCAGTGCATAGGCTTGGAGTCTCGATACCGGGAGCTCATCTACAAGGCGATCAAGCCGCCTCGCGGCCGCCCAGGCGGTGTCGAACGCTTCCGCCTCGTAGGCCGCGTAGTACAGGTCAGCGAGCCGTTCAGCCAGACGCTCTAATGACGCTGACGTTTCGAGCTCCTCGAGCGCGGCAGCCGCATGCGCAAGGGCCGGGTCGGGCCTGCCCGCATTGGCCGCCACGCGTCCTGCGACGCTGAGAAGATCGCCGTGACTCATACCCGCCCCCAGCTCCGCGTCGAGCACATGCGGCCATAGTTCGAGGGCTCGTTCGGCATGCACGAGTGCCTCCGGGTAGGCGCCCGCCTCGGCGAGGACCCGGATCGCACGGACCGCGGCAGCGAACGCGCGCGGCTGATTGCCGGAATGGTAGGCATGGACCGCGAGGTCCGCGATCAGCCCTGGCTCGACGGTCGACGAGCCCGCCACCACGGCGTCGAGATGATCCGCCAGCCTTGCATGAAGCCGGGCTCGTTCGGCAGGCAGAAGGTCTTCGTAGGCCGCCTCCCGCATGAGTGCATGTCGAAATCCATACCCGGGGTTGTCTGGATGATCGACCGACACGAGGACTCGAGCCTCGATCGCGCCACGAAGAGCCTCGAGCAGGGCAGTCTCGGCGACACCTGCGACGACGGTGAGTCGATCGAGGGCGAACGTCCCGCCAATGACAGCCGCTGCCCGAACGAGCGCAAGCGAGACATCTGACAGCGAGCCCAGACGCAGTGTGAGAATGTCGCGCAGCGATTCCGGGATCACCCCGCCGGTCGCGTCCGCCGCAACAAGCTCCTCGATGTAGAACGGCAAACCGTCGGAGCGCTCGGTCACCCGATCGATGACCGAGCCCGCTGGTCGCACACCACCGATGGCTGTCAGTTGCTCGATGATCTCGGCTCGGGCGAATGGGCTGACCTTCAGCCGATCGACGCGGTCCGACCGCTCCAGCTCCGAGAGGAGCGGCATCAACGGGTGCCGCCGATGGAGGTCGTCATTTCGAAACGAGGCCACGAGAAGGATGCGTTCGTCGTGCAGGTTGCGCATGAGGAAGCGCAGCAGGTCACGGGTCGAGCCGTCAGCCCAGTGGAGATCCTCGAGGATAAGCAGCACCGGCGACGCGGCAGATAGCCTCCCGAGGACATCGAGCACGGCATCGAAGACCCGAACCTGCCTGCTCGCCTGGCCATTCGGACTGGTGACCGTGGCGCCGGCCGCCATGACGTCGTCGATGTTGGAGATGAGCCCGGCCAGCGCCGGTCCAGACGAACCGAAGATCGACGTGATCGCCTCGCGTCCGAGGGTGTTGGCAAGGCCCTTCAGTGCTTCAGTGAACGGCCCGAACGGGAGCCCACCCTCGCCCACATCAAGACAGCCGCCGATGAGCATCCGGACGCCATCTGCCTCCGCCCGCGAGGCGAACTCGGACAGGAGTCGGGTCTTGCCGACACCCGCCTCACCGGCCACGAGGAGCAGGGACGGTTGGCCCGCGGTGGCGGCTTTGAGTGCCGTGTCCAGGCGCTCGAGCTCGGGACGTCGGCCGATGAAGATCGGGCTGCTGATGCGGCGGCTCACAACCTCCATCATCGTTGGAACGGCGCCTCCAGACAATGGGGAGGGAGGCGGCCCCGCAACGCGCCGCCTCCCTGAGACAACCGGCGCTAGTGTGAGCGCGAGCTCACGAAGATGTCGCCGTTGCGCCCGAAGTGGAGCCGCTGGCCGTCCCATGACAGCGACGATCGCGTCTCGTTGCCGGCCGTGTTGACGGCCGCGCCGAGGTTGACCGGCGCCGACCACGGGTCGCTCGTGCTGGCCCGGGTCGAGCTGTAGATGTCCTGGCCGCCGAACGACCCGGCGCCCCCGCGGTTCGAGTTGAACACGATCTCGCGCCCATCCTTCCGGACGTTCGGCATGAAGTCGTCGGCCGTCGTGCTGAGTTCGGCGACGAGCGCCGGGGCGCCGAACGTGCCGTCCGATGCCATGCGACTGACGTAGATGTCCTGATCGCCGATGCCGTCGGCACCGTTGCTCGAGAAGTACAGGTAGGTGCCCTCGTCGGTCTCGACCAGCGACGGGCCGAACTCGCCGCCTGGGAAGTTCGGGCCGGTGCCGTCCGCGGCGCAGCCGAGATGATCGACGCTCCAGCCGTGGGCCGGGTTGTCACGGGCGATGTAGATGTCGCCGCCACCGCAGCCGCCCGGCCGAGTCGACACGAACAGCAGCTTCTTGCCGCGGAGTGGGGTCGGGCAGTAGTCGGCGGAGGTGGAATTCACGGGCTGGCCCAGGTTCTCCATGGATCCCCACGACGCATCGATCGCCGTTCGGTGGGCGACCCAGATGTCATTCAGGTCGCCGGTGATGGTGCCGCCGGCACGGTTCGAGGCGATGTACAGGCTGAGTCCGTCGGGTGACTCGATCGGACAGCCTTCCGCGGCGGCCGTGTTGATCGCAGTCTCGGGCGTGGCCGTGCCCCAGGC
>JBDTOF010000093.1:0-2066 GCA_039933375.1 Chloroflexota bacterium | reverse complement strand
CCTTGTACTGCTCGACGATCTCCCACCAGCGCGCCCAGGTCGGCGTGTCCGGTGCACCCTCGTACATGATCCCCGTCGAGCCGTTGGCGAGCGGTCCGTACACGATGTAGCTGTGGCCGGTCACCCAGCCGATGTCGGCGGCACACCAGTACACGTCGTCCGGCTTGAGGTCGAAGATCATCTCGTGGGAGTAACTCGTCCCGAGCAGGTATCCCGCGGTCGTATGCAGGATGCCCTTCGGCTTGGCCGTCGTGCCCGACGTGTAGAGCAGGTACAGCATGTGCTCCGATTCGACCGGGACGGGTGCGCAGTCCGGCGACTGCCGCCCGACGATGTCGTGCCACCAGTGGTCTCGACCCTCGACCATGTGGATGTCGTGACCGGTCCGGTTGACGACGATGGCCGCCGAGATGGTGGGCGTCGAAGCCATCGCCTCGTCGGCGTGGTGCTTGAGGCCGACCTCCTTGCCGCGCCGGTACCCGCCGTCCGCCGTGATCAGGACCTTCGCTCCGCAGTCGTTGATCCGGCCCGAGAGCGCCTCGGCCGAGAACCCACCGAAGATGACGGTATGCGGGGCACCGATCCGGGCGCAGGCGAGCATCGCAATCGGCAGCTCCGGGATCATCGGCATATAGATGGCGACGCGGTCGCCCTTCTCGACGCCGAGCTCGAGGAGGGCGTTGGCTGTCTGGCCGACCTCGCGCAACAGATCCGCGTAGGTCAGAGTCCGCGTATCGCCCGGCTCGCCGATCCAGTGGTAGGCGACCTTGTCGCCAAGGCCCGCCTCGACGTGGCGGTCCAGGCAGTTGTAGGCGACGTTGAGCTCGCCCCCGACAAACCACTTGGCGAACGGGAGGTTCCATTCGAGTGCCGTCTCGAACGGCTTCGTCCAGCTGATCCGTTCGCGGGCCAGGCGTGCCCAGAACTCGACCGGGTCGGCTTCGGCTTCCTCGTACAGCGCGGCCTTCGCATTGGCCTGGGCGACGAACTCGGCTGACGGTGGGAACGTTCGTCGTTCGGCCATGAGGTTCTCGATCGTCGGCCCGTCGGGGCGCTGCTCGTCACTGGTCATGGGTCGAACCTCCGGATCGAACGGCAGCTCAATCTGCGGCCGCCTCTGCGGCGGGATCGACAGTCGCTGGGCCGTCGGCGGATCCGCTGGCGGAGCGATTCATGATGACGCGATGCGGGAACGGAATCTCGATGTCGTTCGCGGCGAACGCGACGAGGAGTCGTTTCCTCAGTTCACCGGCCGCGGCCCAGCGCTCCGGGGCTCGGACCGTCGCCAGGATCTTCAGCTCAATGCCGCTGTCCTTCAGGCCGTTGACGCGCTCGACGTGGGGGGCCTCCAGGATCCGCCGCTTCCAGGCGGGATCCTCCATCATCGAACGGCCCACCTCGAGGACGATCTCGCTGGCCTGATCGATATCGGTCCCGTAGGCGACGGTGACGTTCTCGTTGACGCGCGCCCAGATTCGGGTCAGGTTGGTCGCGACCGCGATCTCACCGTTGGGCACGGTGTGGACGTTGCCATCGAGATCGCGCAGCGTGGTCCGGCGGAGGCTGAAATCCTCGACCATCCCGTCGACCCCCGCGATCCGGATCACGTCGCCTTTGCTGAACTGGTTCTCGACCAGGATGAGCGCACCATTGAGATAGTCCTTGACGAGGTGCTGGGCGCCAAAACCGACAGCCAGGCCGACGATCCCAAGGCCGGCGACCGCGGGCCCGACATTGATGCTGAAGGCATCGAGGAGCGTAACGGCGCCGATCAGGATGATGAACGCACGAAGGACGTTCACCCCGAGGTCATCGAGCGTGTGCATCCGCTTCGTCAACTCGACCGCCGAGAGCTCCTGGGCGGTCCCCTCCGACGCCTCCCGGTCCATCAGCGCCTTGACGACACCGTGGACGAAGATCCGGGCCGCACGGATCGCGACGACGACAACCAGGACGATGATGACCGCGTGGGCGACGATCGCCCCATCGCCCTTGAGGAAGTCGATAACCTCGGACCAGGTCAGTTTGCTGAGATCAGGCATCCCCGAGAGCGTAGCCGATGACGG
>JBDTOF010000092.1:0-1559 GCA_039933375.1 Chloroflexota bacterium | reverse complement strand
GCCACCTCCTGGCCGAACTGCTCCTCGATGTCGGCCAACTCGTAGTCCGTGTCCTCGGGGACGTCGTGCAGGATCGCGGCAACGATCGCAATCGGGTCGAGGCCGAGCTCGGCAAGGAGCTCGGCAACGGCAATCGGGTGGGTGACGTACGGCTCGCCCGAAGCGCGCACCTGCGTCCCGTGAGCGGTGATCGCGAGGGCGACCGCCCGCTCCACGTCCGATAGGTCGGCCTGCGGGTAGTTGACCCTGATCGCGGCGATCAGCCGGGCACTGAGCGTCTCGACGGACGGCGGTTTCGCGGCGCTGGCCCGGGTCAGGGCGCGCGACCCCACTCGCCGGGGACGAGCTGGCCCACGGCCGGATGGCGTGTCGTCGGTACGAGGGGCAGCCATGTCCGCGCAGTCTACCCCGACCCCAGTTGTGCTTTGCGTGGGCGGCCGTACCTGAGCTCGCTAGCCAGCGAACCCGAGTTCAGCCAGGGCGGTACGGGCCTCCGTCGCCTCGTCCCACGGCACGGCGTGATCGGCGTACAGGATCGTGGTTTCGTGGCCCTTGCCGGCCAGCAGCACGATGTCGCCGGGTCTGGCGCGCCGGAATGCTTCGCGGATCGCCTCACCGCGATCCGGGACCTGGAGCACCGTTGCGGGATCCGGGCGGGTCGCCGTCCGGGCACCGGCAGCAATCGCGGCAAGGATGGCCCCGCGATCCTCGCCCCGTGGGTCCTCGTCGGTCAGGACCACGACCCTGCATCGCTCGGCAGCAACGCGGCCCATGATCGGGCGCTTCTCGACATCGCGCTCCCCGGCGGACCCGAATACCACGATCAGACCACCGCTCCGAGCGGTCGCTCGCGGCGCCAGTTCATCGAGGACCGTCGCGAGGGATGCCGGACTGTGGGCGTAGTCCACGATGACCCCGAACGGTTGCCCTGCCACCACGAGCTCCATCCGGCCGGGAACACCCGCGACGCCGGAAAGTCCGGCTTCGATCGACTCCAGGTCCAGGTGCAGGGCCACACCGATGGCCACCACCGCCAGCGCGTTGGACGCGTTGAAACGCCCCTGCAGCTGGAGCAGGACCGTGCGCTCGAGGCCCGACAGGCGATACACGACAACCTGGCCGGCGGCGTCGTCGCGCACCTCGAGGAGCCTGACCGAAGCATCCCGCGCGTGCCCGTAGGTCACGACGGCCGCGCCCGCGGTCCGGGTCGCGCCGATGAACAGCCCGGCCGACGGGTCATCGATATTGACGATGCCGGCGCGCGGCCAGTCGACCAGCGGCTTGCGGGGGTTCAGGTCCGATGTGGCCAGGCGCTCGAACAGCGAGATCTTCGCGGCTCGATACGCATCGAAGGTCCCGTGCAGCTCCAGATGCTCGTGGGTGACGTTGGTCATCACGGCGATGTCGTACCCGATGGCACCGACGCGGTCCATCGCCAGTCCGTGCGAGGTCGTCTCGATGATGGCGGCCCTGTCCCCCGCCCGCACCATGGCCCGCAGAGCGCGCTGGAGCGCGGGCGCCTCCGGCGTCGTGCTGTGCTCCGGGTTCGCCTCGCTCGA
>JBDTOF010000091.1:0-3161 GCA_039933375.1 Chloroflexota bacterium | reverse complement strand
TTGGGAATTCCTCCCGGCTGAGCCATCCGTGCCCGAGGGCTCATGGTCCTTCGATTTCAGCAGGATCGTACGCCTCCAGCGACCCTTCGGAACGTCTTGAAGCAAGTCGAAGTTGAACTCAGCCAGTCTCGTGCGACCTCCGATCCGGGTCATCGCCTATACTCGGCGCCGCGCCGACATAGCTCAGCGGTAGAGCAGCTGTTTCGTAAACAGCAGGTCCTCGGTTCAAATCCGAGTGTCGGCTCCACTCAGCCCGGGATCTCAACCGGCAACCGACCGTCGGTCGGGCGGCCCTCGGTCCTTCCCTACGCTCCCATTCTGGCGAGGTCGAGGGCCTGCTTGATGGACAGCCGGCGGCCGAGGTCCGTCGCGTGCGCTACATCGGCATCCGATATGGCGGCCCGCGCCCGGTCGACGAACTCGCGGCCGGGGGTCTCGTCCGAGTAGACGTTGACGATGCCCTCCTGGCCCGCGTAGACCTCCGCCGCGGCGGCGATCTGCACGGCGCGCTCGGGCCGCGCATCGACCATCTCCGTGGCTGCGAGACCGATCAGCGACAGGCCAACGCCACGGACGCTTGCGACGTCAGCGTAGGCCTGGGCGGAGTCGAGGAACGAGCGCCTGGCGCTGTCCGCATCATCGCCACGCAGGTGGGTCCAGGCCATCTCGGCGAGGATCCGGGCCTCTTCCGCACGGTCGCCGATGGTCTCGAAGGCCGCCAGTGCCTGCCGGTAAAGGTCCAGCGCGTCAGGGAAAGCGCTGCGGCCGGCCGCCAGTGCAGCGAGCCCGCCCAGCGTCAGGCCCGCGCCCTCCCAGTCGCCCAAGGAAAGCTGGATCTCGAGCGCTTCGGCGTACCTGGCCTTTGCCGTATCCAGGTCGCCACTGACTGCGTGAACGATGCCATCGACCGTCGACGCGAAGCCCTCAGCCCAGGTGAATCCGAGTCGACGGCTGGCGGCGAGACCGTCGCTCGTAAGCACCCCGGCCTTCCCGAGGTCGATCCCGAGCAGCGTGAGCCCCTGAAAGAAGGCCGCGATGCACCGCTCCCGACCCGCGTCGAGCTTCACGGCGATCCCGTACGCCTCAGCCCATTCGTCGGCGGCGCGCTGGAACTCGCCCAGAACCCAGGAGCCCAGGCCGGCCGTGATGAGCGCGCCGGCCCGTCCCACTGTCGACGACTGATCCGTGTCGGCGGCGAGGAACCACGACGCGTACTCACGAGCAGTGATGTTCTTGCCGCGGATGTGCCAGTAGAAATACAGGTCGCCGCACATCTGCATCCCGCGTTCCAGAGCGATGGCTTCATGTCGTCGTGCATCCGACAAGAGGGTGTCGAGCGCCGCCATGAGGTTGCCTTCCTCGACGATCCCACGGCCGATGGCGGCAACCTCCCCGGTACCTTCGATTCCGTCACGGATCCCCGTCGCCAGCGTCGCGTACCGGCGTGCGTGGCGCTGCGAAACCTCGCCGGTCTCTGCGGCGTGCTCGAGGCGCTCGTGGGCGTACTCGCCGATCGTCTGCAGGAGGCGAAGCCTGCCGGTCTGCGCATCGACCTGGACGAGAGCCTTATCAACGAGCGATTCCAGCTCGTCGAGGCTCGACTCGTCCGGGTCGGCGCAGACGGCCTCGACGTCGTCAATCGTGCAGCCGCCCACGAAGACAGCCATGCGACGGAAGAGCCGCTGCTCGGAGGGCGTCAGGAGCGCGTGGCTCCAGTCGATCGTGGCCCGAAGCGTTTGTTGCCTCGCGGCATGGTCGCGCGGGCCGGCTGTCAGCACGTTCAGGGCGTGATCGAGGCGCTCCAGCAGGGCCTCGGGCGACAGGATCCGCAACCTGGCGGCGGCGAGCTCCAGCGCAAGCGGGAGGCCATCGAGGCGCCGGCAGACCGCGATCACGGCGACTGCGTTCTCGGGGGTCAGCTTGAACGAGCCCTTCGTCGCCCGCGCCCGCTCGACGAACAGCGCGATCGCGGGGTACTGCATGAACGAAATGAGGGCTGTCGAGTCGGAGGACGGGGGCAGTGCCAGCGGGGCGAGCGGGTACTCCTGCTCGACCGCGATCCGCAGTGGCGTCCGGCTCGTGGTGGCGATCCGGAGGTTCGGGCAGGCCGCGACGAGACGAGCGACCTCGGGTGCGGCCGCGACAACCTGCTCGAGGTTGTCCAGGAGCAACAGCGCCTTCCGGTCGCCGATGAGGGCGACGATGCCGTCACCAAGCGTCCGCTCGTCGGCCTCCTTGACGTCCAGGGCGGCGGCGATGGCCGGCAGGAAGGCCACGGGGTCCGTGACGTCGGCAAGGGGGATAAACGCGACGCCGTCGAGGAACTCAGGCGCGAGCACCCTGCCGACCTCGACGAGGATTCGTGTCTTGCCGACGCCGCCCGGACCGGTGACCGTGACGACCCGATGGCCCCGCACGAGTTCGACGATGTCCCCGAGCTCGGCGGCCCGTCCGACGAGCGACGTGACCTGCTCGGGGAGGTTGCTCGGCAGGCTCGCGAACTGCTCGCCCTTGCCCTCTAGCGCCCGTGGGTCGGGCACTACGATCCCGTCGGCGGCGACCGCGAACAGCTCGACCGGCCGGCCGACGTTCTTGAGCCGGAACCGACCAAGGCTGACGACCTCGACATCGCGCCGGTTCTTCAGCTGGTCGCGCGCCGCGTCCGAGAGCATCACCCCGCCGGGCACCCCGAACGACTCGATGCGGGCGGCCATGTTCACGGCGTCGCCCGTGAGCCGTTCCCGCTCGACGATCACCTCGCCGACGTGGATGCCGACACGTACCGGGATCTCCCGATCCGCCAGCTGCCGCTGGATCTCGATCGCGGCGTGCACTGCCCCGAGCGAGCTCGGGAACATGCTCATGCTGCCGTCGCCGAGTCGCTGGACGATCGTTCCGTCGAACGCTGCGTGGTGTCGCTCGACGGCCTCCCAGTACGCGTCTCGTTTGGCGACCGCGCCGAGCTCGTCCGCTTGGATCAGCGCGGTGTACCCGACCATGTCGGTGAACATCACCGCCACGAGCCGGCGATCGAGCTCAGGCATCAGCCGTCCCGCTAGGGGCTGGTGGTCGAGAACGGAGATGCTCCAGATCCGGCACGAGGACATGGTGACCGACGCCTCGCGGTTTTGCATGCCCCCCGCGAACGCTCATGAGCGCGA
>JBDTOF010000090.1:0-2561 GCA_039933375.1 Chloroflexota bacterium | reverse complement strand
TCCGGGCACCCCTCATGATCGGATTCCTCGGCGCGTACACCACGTTCTCGACGCTGATGCTCGAGAGTTGGCGGCTGCTCGAGGACGGCGCACTCGCGCTGGCATTCCTGAATGCCTTCGGGTCCATTGGGCTCGGCCTGGTCGCCGTCTTTGCCGGACTCACCATCGGGAGGGCACTCGCGTGAAGATCGAGGGAACCGGACTGCTCGCGCGGATCTACGTTGGGGAATCGGACACGTGGCATGGGCGGCCGCTCTACCAGGCGATCGTCGAGCTCCTCCGTGAGCGCGGTCTGGCTGGAGCCACGGCAATCCGCGGGATCGAGGGGTTCGGCGCGAAACAGCACATCCACACGACCCGGATCCTTCGCCTGTCCGAGGACCTGCCCGTCCTCATCGAGGTCGTCGATGCGGAGGACCGAGTACGGGCCATCCTCCCGGAACTCGACGCCATGGTCACCGGCGGGTTGATCACCCTCGAGCGCGTCGAGGTCATCGCCTATCGCGCGGACGGCGCGGCGGGCAGCGGATGACGCACGCTCGACCGACGCTGGAGGCGGCGACCCAGGCACGACCGACGCCTGAGGTTGCCCCGCTGATCGCCACGATCCGGGATTCCGTGATCGGGGACGACGAGGCGGTCATGGGGCCCTTCGGCCTTCGGCGTGTCACGTACGCGGACTACACCGCTTCCGGTCGATCCCTGACCTTCATCGAGGACTACATCCGCGACTCGGTCCTGCCGCTCTACGCCAACACGCACACGGAGTCGTCAGGTACGGGCCTGCAGACGAGCCGCTTCCGCGAGGACGCCCGTTCGATCATTCGCGAAGCGGTGGGGGGCAACCGCGAGGATCACGTCGTGATCTTCTGTGGATCCGGATCGACGGCCGCGATCAACAAGCTGGTCGATGTCCTGAACATCCGGCTGCCGGCCGACCTCGACGACCGCTTCCAGCTGCGCAGCCGGATCCCCGATGAGTCCCGCCCCGTCGTCTTCATCGGACCCTACGAGCATCACTCGAACGAACTTCCCTGGCGCGAGTCGATCGCCGACCTCGTCACGATCCCCGAAGATGCAGATGGCCAGATCGATCTCGCCGCCCTCGAACGCGCCCTCGTCGTCCATGCGGACCGGCCGCTCAAGATTGGCAGCTTCTCGGCCGCCTCGAACGTGACGGGGATCATCAGCGACACCCGAGCGATCTCGGTCCTGCTGCACCGCCACGGAGCCCGCTCGTTCTGGGATTTCGGGGCCGCCGCCCCGTACGTGGATGTCGAACTCGCGCCCCATCGCCCAGGCCCAGATGCCGAGCTGGACTACAAGGACGCGGTCTTCATCAGTCCGCACAAGTTCATCGGCGGGCCGGGGACCCCGGGTGTGCTGGCGGCGCGGCGGGATCTGTTCACCAACCGCGTCCCCACGGCCCCCGGTGGCGGGACCGTGGCCTATGTCAACCCCAGCGACCACGTCTACCTGTCCGACCCGGAGCACCGGGAGGAGGGCGGGACCCCGGCCATCGTGGAGTCGATCCGTGCCGGCCTCGTCTTCCAGCTCAAGGAGGCGGTCGGGACAGCGGCCATTCGGGAGCTCGAGGAGTCATTCATCCACCGCGCGATCGAACGCTGGGAGCGGAACCCGAACATCGAGATCCTCGGCTCGCATTCGCTGCCCCGTTTGTCGATCGTGTCGTTCGTGGTTCGTCATGCCGGGCGATACCTGCACCACAACTTCGTGGTTGCAGTGCTGAATGACCTGTTCGGGATCCAGTCACGCGGTGGCTGTTCCTGCGCCGGACCGTACGGCCATCGGCTGCTCGGGATCGACGTCGAGACATCCCACGAGTTCGAGCGCGAGATCTCCCGCGGGTGCGAGGGGATCAAGCCAGGCTGGATCCGTGTGAACTTCAACTATTTCATCAGCGAAGTTGTCTTCGAATACATCCTGGCGGCGGTCGAGTTGGTCGCGACGGACGGCTGGCGGCTGTTGCCGCACTACCGGTTCGATCCCGCGACCGGGCTGTGGCGCCATCAGATCGAGCCCGCCGAAGCTCCGCTGAGCCTTCGGGACGTGGCCTATCCCGACGGGACGATGCGCTTCACGTCGCACCGCCATCGCGTTCCGGAGTCAAGCCTGCGCGACTACATCGAAGCGGCGGGTGCGATCGTTTCTCGTCCACCGCCGGGTAGCACCGAGACGCTCGACCGCTCGGCTGTGGGGCCCGATTTCGAGGACCTGCGCTGGTTCTGGCTGCCCCAGGAGATCGGAGTGGAACTTGCCCAGACGTGAGCCTGAGCGGATCACGCCGGGACCCGGCCAGGAGTCGGTCTGGGATTACCCGCGCCCGCCGCGCGTGGAACCGGTTCCGGAGCGCCTGCGCGTCATCATCGACGGCGAGGTCATCGCCGACACGACATCCGGGCTGCGGGTTCTCGAGACCGCCGGCGCACCCGTCTATTACTTCCCCGTGACGGACGTCCGCGTCGAGCGCTTCGAACCGTCTCCACACACCTCGTTCTGCGAGTGGAAGGGGAGTGCCTCATACGTCGCCTATGAGCACG
>JBDTOF010000089.1:0-7387 GCA_039933375.1 Chloroflexota bacterium | reverse complement strand
CGCTGAGCGGGCCGCTCCACGTTGCGATGGGGTACGGTCTGCCGATCGTGATGACCGACGTCGGGGGCAACGTTGAGGCCGCGCACGGATACGGGGGAATCAGGCTCGTCCCGCCGGAGGATCCCGTCGCCCTGCGCGCAGCGCTCGAGCAGCTGCGCCAGTCGGACATTCGGCACGAGCATCCGCATTCGTGGCAGCAGACCGCGGCTCGCTACGACGGGCTGTTCGCCGAGCTCGGACTGCCGGCCCGGGCCGTGACCCTGGAGCCCAACGGTACCGAATCGTGACCCGACCAGCGCGGATCCTCCTCATCTCACCGCGGTATCCGCCCTCGCTGGGCGGGGTCGAGCGACACGTCGCGATGCTCGCCGGCGGACTCGCCGAGCGCGGCCTCGACGTCGAGATAGCGACGACGGAACCCACGGCGTCGGCGTCCTCGGTTGAGATCCAAGGCCCTATCACGGTCAGGCGGTTCCCGACGATCGGCCACGACGAGGTCTTCCTGCTCTCGCCCCGGCTGGCATTCTGGTTGCTGCGCAACGCCGGGAGGTACGACCTCATCCACGCCCACTCATACCACACGCCGCTCGCCCTCGTCGGAGCGATGGCCGCCCGGCTGCACCGGATCCCGCTGGTCGCGACGCCGCACTATCACGGCACGGGCCACACTCGGGCGCGCGAGTTCCTCCATCGCCTATACCGGACGCTTGGCGCCTGGATGATCCGTCAGGCCGCGCTCATCATCTGCAATTCGGAAGCGGAGTGCAGCCTGATCCACCATGACTTCGGCGATCGGCCAACCAGGGTAGTCCTCCCGGGCGTCGAGACCGCCGTCGCGCTCGTTGCAGGCGCGACGGCGGACGAGCCGCGTCCTGACGGCCTTACGGTCCTCGCTGGCGGACGGCTCGAGGACTACAAGCAGGTCGAGGTCGTCGTCCGGGCCGTCGGACGGCTGCCCTCGAACGCGCGCCTCATCGTGTTCGGCGAAGGACCCGCACTGGAGCAGATCCAGGCGACCGCCCGCGCGGCGGGCGTGCTCGGGCGGGTCGACTTCGCAGGACGGCTCACCGAAGCGGACCTCGCATATCGATTTCGAACGGCCAGCGTGTTTGTGAGCATGTCGCGCATGGAGGCGTTCGGGCTGACGGTGCTCGAAGCAGCCGCCGCCGGAACGGCGGTCGTGTGCAGCGACATCCCGGCCTACCGCGAAATGGCCGGCCGCCTGCCCGACGGGGCGCTTCGCCTCCTCGACGTCGACGCCGGCCCGGATGTCGTGGCTGACGCGGTTCTGGCGGCGGCTCTCGCGGTCCAGCCGACCCCCCCCGCTCGCGCCGCCCTCCCATCATGGGAGGCGATGGTCAGCGGGGTCCTGGAAGGCTACCGCGGCGTGCTCTCCGCCCGGGGCCGACTGCAGCCGGAGGGCCAGCCATGATCATCGGGCGCCCGGCGGCGGAGACTGCGGCCGCGGACGATCCGTCGGGCCTCGGCCAGGTGCCCGAGATCGCCGCCATCGCCGGGTTGGGGCTCGTCCTCGTCGCAGTCGGCGACACACTCGGACGCTCGGATGCCAGCGTTGCGGACCTGTTCTTCTGGGTCGGCCTTCTTGCCGTTGTCGGGCCAGGCGCCTGGCGGCTGCTCGGTGCGAGCGCATCCGGGCGCGAGCGCCTTGGCCTGGTGGTCCTGATGGGCATGGCCCTATACGTGGTCAAGGTCCTGCACAGTCCGATCGGCTTCACCCTGTACGATGAGCTGCAGCACCTGCGCACGTTCGACGACATTGCCGCGAGCGGCGGATTGTACGCACGGAACCCGCTCCTGCTTGTAGGCCCGCTCTACCCGGGCCTGGAGATCGTCACCTCGGTGCTGACCGGCGTAACGGGATCGGGCCCGTTCGAGTCGGCCATTGTGATCGTCGCAGCCGCGAGGCTCCTGCTGACGATCGGCCTCTTCCTATTCCTCGAGCGAGCGACCGATAACGCGAGGATCGCCGGGATCGGGGCATTCGTTTACGTGGCGAACCCGAACAACCTGTTCTTCGACTCGCAGTTCGGCTACCAATCGCTGGCCATCGGCCTCGGGATGATCGTGTTCTACCTGGTGGCCGAGTCAAACGGCCGGTGGCGGGAGGGCGCCGCCGGAGCGCTCCTGGTCGCGGCTGCCTCCATCGTGACTCATCACGCCACGTCCTATGCCCTCGTCATTTTCCTCCTGGCCTGGACCGTCGCCCGATGGCTCCTGCGATCTGACCGAAGCTCCGGCCCCGGACCCGGCCGCGTGGCCATTCTCACCGCCATTGGCACGGCTGCCTGGCTCATCTTCGTCGCGTCCGAGACCGTCCGTTACCTCGGCCCGCGGCTGATCGACGGATTCGCGGTGATCCGGCTCTTGCTCGGCGACATGGCGGCTCGGCAGCTCTTCGCACCGGTCCAAGGCGCGCTAGCGCCCGCGTGGGAACAAGTCGTCGGCTACTCGGCCGTCATCCTGCTGCTCATTGCACTCCCGCTCGGCTTGTGGCGGGTCTGGCGAGACCATCGCCGGCGTCCGATCGCGGTCGTGCTCGCCATCGTGGCCCTCTCGTACCCTGCAACGCTTGCACTCCGCCTGACCCAGGCCGGCGGAGAGGAGGCCAGCCGCTCGTCCACCTTTGTCTTCCTGGGTCTGGGCTTCGTGGTCGCGCTTGCGGTCGCCGAGCCGTGGTCGATCGGTCGACGCTGGCGACGCTCGGTGACTCCGGTCCTTGCCGCGGCCGCGATGGTCGTGTTCGTGGGCGGCGTTATCATCGGCACGCCGCGATGGAGCCGCCTGCCCGGCCCCTACCTGCCAGCGGCCGACACGAGATCGATCGGGCCCGAGAGCATCGATGCCGCGCTGTGGGCCCGAAACGAGCTCGGGCCAGGCAAGCGGATCGTGGCTGATCGAGTCGACCGGGTCCTGATGGGCTCCTATGGAGGCCAGACCCCGGTGACCAACTACGGGGACGAGGTGCAGACGTTCCGACTCTTCTTCACCCCGTCGTTCAGCTCGGCCGATCTTGCCATCCTGAAGGCAGGCGAGGTCCAGTTCTTGGTGGTCGACCGGCGGCTGGCCGGGATCAAGCCGCTCACCAAGTTCTACTTCGAGAATGGCGAGCCAACCCGCATCGAGCACCAGACCATCCTGCTGACCCTGGCGGGACTGACCAAGTTCGCGCAGGTGCCCGGCGTCAGCGTGGTGTTCGATTCGGGAAACATCCAAGTCTACGACGTCAGGACCCTCACCCAAGGAGCGCCCTCATGACCTTCTTGGCCGCTGCGCTCTGGGTGGCCGCGTTCGTCCTGCTCGCCCTGATCAGCAGCGCGGTCGTGACCAGCCTGCTGGCGTTCATCGGGCTCATCGTCATTCCCGGGGCCGCCTTATCGCTTGCCCTGATTCCGGTGGGGAGAAGCGGCGTCGCGACGAGGGTCGCCGGCAGCATCGCGTTCGGCATTGCCCTCGCGATCTTCGCGGCCATCGTGCTGGATCAGACGCCGATCGGGCTTCGATGGACGCCGGGCCTGCTCGCGATTGTCGCGGTCGTCAGCCTCGCGATCCTGGCGGGCGTCGGACGCGCCGCGGGTCCGATCCGCGTACCACCGATCGTTGCAAGCGCGAACAGCCGCCAGTTGGCTCTGCTCGGCCTGAGCGTGCTGCTCGCCGTCGGTTCGTTCGGGATCGCGCGGATCGGTGTCAGCTCGATGACCCCGTCCGACGTCACGCAGCTGTGGATGCTACCCAACACCGATGGCTCGGTCGAGTTGGGGATCGCCAACCACGCCGATGCCACGCAGGACTACGGCCTCGTCCTGAACCTGGACGGTCGCGACGTCCAGACGTGGCCGGCCATCCGCCTGCAGCCGGGCGAGGTCTGGAAGGGTGCCCCCGACGCGGTGCCTGCGTCAGGAAGGCTGAAGGCATCCCTGTACCGAGCCGACCTGCCGGGTCCCCCGTTCCGCGAAGTCTTCCTCTCGTTGCCGGCTGCGGGGGGCTAGGCGATGCGGATCATGCTCATCAGCGATTTCTTCGCCCCCTACCTCGGGGGAGTCGAGCTGCAGGTGCAGGCACTCGCCAAAGCCTTGACCGCGGAGGGACACGACGTGATCGTGGCCACGGTCTGGTCGAAGGGCCTCTCACGGGAAGAAGTGATCGACGGAGTCCGACTAGTTCGGCTCAAGAGCCTTGCCACGATGGTGCCGTGGTTCTCGGGCGATCCGGATCGCCGTTATCACCCGCCGTTCCCCGATCCCCGGGTCGGGTTCGGGCTCCGCCAGCTGGCACGGAAGTTCCGCCCGGACATCGTCCAGACGCACGGCTGGATCGCCTACTCCTGCGCGCTGGCCCTGACCGGGACCGGCATCCCGATCGTGCTCTCCGTGCGCGACTACGGCTATGCCTGCGCCACTCGTAACCTGCTCATCGACGGGAAGATCTGCTCCGGGCCCGACCTCAGGAAGTGCCTCCGCCACGCCGGCCGGGTCTACGGGCCAGCCAAGGGGATCGCCGCCGTGACCGCGGTCATGGGCCTGCGCGGGTGGCTGGCACGCCGGACCAGCCTGATCCACGCCGTTAGCGGCCACGTCGCGGCAATCGTTCGCCGGGACGTCCTGCGCGCGCCAACGGACGATCCCGTGATCGTCATCCCCGACATCGTGATCATCCCCAACATCGTGTTGGAGCGCAAGGTTCCGGCCACCGGCCCGGGGTCGTGGGCGGCGATCGTCGAAAAGGACGACCTGCCACCCGGGCCGTACATCCTCTTCGTCGGCGCGCTCCAGCCGCACAAGGGCCTGGGCCCCCTGCTGGCAGCCTATCGCTTGCTGAAGAACGCGCCCCACTTGATCCTGATCGGGACCCGCTGGCCGGACACCCCGGTCCTCCCCGATGACATCACGGTGCTGTCCAACCTGGAGCACGGCGTGGTCATGGCGGCTTGGGAGGGGTGTCTGTTCGGGGTGGCGCCGTCGATCTGGCCCGATCCGCTGCCAGGCGTCGTCCGAGAGGCGATGAGCCTCGGCAAGGCCGTCGTCGCAAGCCGCGTCGGCGGCATAGTCGACATCATCGTGGACGATCGCAACGGCCTCCTCGTCGCCCCAGACGACGTCCCGGAGCTGGCGGCTGCGATGCAGCGCCTCGTCGACGACCAGGCGCTGCGAGATCGGCTCGGGGCCCAGGCGAAGGCCGACGTCCAGACATACAACCCGACGAACATCGCCGCGCGATACCAGGACGCGTACGACCAGACCCGCGACCTCGCGACCGGTGGTACGCCCTGACCGAGTGGCAGTTCTCACGCGTGCACATTACGGGTGGATCGGGCAGCGGCAAGTCCTCGCTCGCCCGTCGGGTAGGCGCGCGATTGGGACTGCCGATCTACCACCTCGATGACGTCGTCCGCGAGGCTGGCTCCGGCCGCGTCCGGGCGCTCGACGAGCGCCTTGAGATGATACGCACGATCTCGGCGTCGACCTCGTGGGTGAGCGAGGGCGTCCAGGCCGAATGGACAGACGAGCTGTGCGCCAAGGCCGAGGTGATCATCTGGCTCGACCAGCTCACGGGGCGGACAGCGGTCCTGCGGGTGGCCAGGCGTTTTCTCCGCGACGGGATCGCGGAATCGCGCCGGCGCCATGGGCTCCAGAAATACTTCCGCCTTCGGAGTTACGCCCGCCACCTCGGCGAGTTCGTCCGCTTCATCGGGGAGATCCGGGCCTTCCACGGCGACGAGGCCACGGCCAAGGCGGCCGAAGGTGGCAGCCGGGCGGCGACCGTCGAGCAGCTTCGGCCTTACGAAGACAAGGTGCTGCATTGTCGAACACAGGGCGACGTCGACGATCTGATCGCTACACTTGAACGATGGCGGGGACCCGATCGACCAGCGGATCGAGTGGCGTGAACTTCGTCTCCCGGGTGCGGACCTTCCTTGGGCGATACCCGCGCGGCGGGGCCCTCTTCTTCACCCGTCTCGTGAACCGGACCGTCGGGGCGGCCATCGCCGTCCTCCTGTTCTCGACGCCGATCACCCCGAACATGGTGAGCACCGCCGGGTTCATCGTGCACGTGATCGCCGCGGTCCTCGTGACGACGGCGGCGTCGCCCATCTCGCCGTTGACGTGGATCCTCCTCCTGCTGCTCTGGCAGCTGGCCTTCAGCCTCGATTGCGCCGACGGCATGCTTGCGCGATCGCGAAGCGCCTCGACCCCGTTCGGTGCCTGGCTCGACATCTTCTATGACATCATCACCCACGTCCTGGTGTATGGGGCCCTGACGATCTACGTGGTTCGAGCCCTCGATCTTGACGGCATCCAGGCCAGCGCCCTGACGGCGACGGTGATGGGCCTCCACTTCTTCCAGCTGTTCACGAGCTGGGAACGCGGCATAATCGGCCCGGCTCCCGCGGTCGCCGAGCCACGGGGCCTGCTGGCCCTCGCCATGCACGGCCGGCAGCTTCTAGACTATGGGTGGTTCCTGTTCGCCTCGGCCGTCCTCCTGCCCCTGCCGAACCTGCTGGGCCTGTTCCTCCTGTTCTCGGCGGCGGTACACGCGCTCTCGGCGATCGCGCAACTCGCGTTGAACTGGCGCCGCCATGTCGTCGGCGACGAAACCGCTCCCTGACCGCCCCGAGCCGGCGCCGTCCGGCGGGCGCCTGCAACGACAAGCTGGCTCAGTAGGAGAAGCCGCTCGGTGCGCGGGCGTCCAGGAGCGCGATCGCCAGCTCCGCGTCCCCCGGGAGGGTCACCTTGAGGTTGGTGGCCTCACCGGGCACGGTGGCGACGATGATCCCGGCCGCCTGGACCAGAGTTGTCTCATCAATGAAGGTCTCCGGTCCTCGAGGATCCTGGACGGCGTAGGCGCGCAGGAGGACCTCCCGCCGGGCCCCATGCGGGGTCTGCGACCGGTACAGCCCGCCACGATCGAGGATACCGACGATCTCGCCGTCGACGACCCGACGCATGCTCTCCGGCACCGGGACGATCGGGACTGCGGCACCATGCTCGCGCGCCGCGGCGGCGACCACATCGAAGAGGCCGGAGGTGACCAGTGGCCGGGCGCCATCGTGGATCAGTATGACGAGGCCGTCTGCCTCGTCGACGCCCGCGGCCACCGAATCCTGGCGTCGAGCGCCGCCAAGAACGATCTTGGCGTCGACAGCGCGGATCCAGGTTTCCTTCGCCAGGTCCGCCGCATGGTCCGGGTGGGCGACCACGATGATGCGGCGAACGGACCGTGCGGCGGCAGCGGCGCGCAGGGTCCAGGCGAGCAGCGGCACTCCACGGACCTCCATCATCAACTTGTCGGTGCCGCCCATGCGCGCGCTCAGGCCGGCGGCCAGGATGATCGCGTCCGCGAAGCGGCCGTTCCGATCGCTCATCGGCGT
>JBDTOF010000088.1:0-16502 GCA_039933375.1 Chloroflexota bacterium | reverse complement strand
TGGCCGCGTTGGGTCTGATCGACGAGTACCAGGCCATGGTCTACCCGGTGCTGGTGGGCGGTGGCATTCCGTACTTTCCCCAGGACGAGCGCCGGGTGGATCTCGAACTCGTCGAGACCCGCACCTTCAGCTCGAAAGTCGTCTACCTCCGCTACCGCGTGGCGCGCTAGCAGGGCCGGTAAGATCCGGGCGAAGGGGTCCCATGCTCAAGCCTGAACCCGTCTGCCTGCTGATCGCGGATATCTCCGGCTACACGGGCTATCTCGCCAACGTCGAGCTGGATCACGCGCACGACATCCTGGCCGACCTCATCGGCACGGTGGTGTCGGCGCTGCGGCCGACCTTCCGACTGGCGAAGCTCGAGGGGGACGCCGCGTTCGTTTTCGCCCCGGCCGAAAAGCTCGATGCCTCGATCCTGCTCGACACCATCGAGCGCTGCTACTTCGGGTTCCGGCGGCGACGGCGCGACGTCCGCCAGGCGACCTCGTGCCCCTGTAACGCCTGTATTCGCATCCCGGATCTGAACCTCAAATTCGTGACGCACCACGGGATTGCCCTGCGACAGAGGGTCGCGGGGCGCGAAGAGCTGCTGGGCCCCGACGTCATCGTTGTCCACCGCCTCCTCAAGAACGAGGTCGTCGAGCGCCTGGACATCCCCGCCTATGCGCTGTTGACACAGGCCACTGCCGATGCGGTCGGCATCGACCCGGCCGCCCTCGGCATGCAGCCGCTATCCGAGACCTACGAGCACCTCGGTGAGGTCCAGGCCTGGGTGCACGATCTCGAGCGCCGCTGGCAGGAAGAGGAGCAACGGCAGCGCGTGTTCGTGGCCCCGAAGGACTCCTGGTTCACCGAATCCGTCGAGACGGCGGCACCGCCCCAGCTGGCCTGGGAGTTCGTGACCGCGCCAGGCCGGCGTCCCAGCTGGCAGGTCGGTGTCACTCAGGTGACCCTCGACGCGGGGCCGGGTGGCCGCCGCGCGGTCGGGGCTACCAACCACTGCGGGCACGGCAACGAGGGTGGCGTCACCGAGGAGATCCTGGACTGGCGCCCGTTCGACTACCTGACCGACCGCGGGACACACGACACGCCCCATGGGCCGGTGAAGATGCTCGAGACGATCGAGTTCGAGCCGACCACCATCGGGACGACGATCCACTTCCGGTACGCGCAGCCACGCACGGCCAGGGAACGGAAGATCATGGCCGGGCTCGAGGCCATGTACCGCGGCGTCTTCGCGATGCGGATGGCGAATCTTGCCTCGCAACTCGACGCCGAGACAGCCAATCGGGACGAGGAACTGGCCGCGGAACCGGACCTGCCGGCACCGGCGGTGGATGGCGCCCTCGCTGGCCTCGTTCCCGGCCAGGACTGACGTCCGCCCGGTTCGGTCTCAGGCGGCCGCGACCTCGCCTGCAATCGACTGGGCGACGACAGCCGCGTCCTCGCCAACGCCGTACAGGATCGCTGACTTGCGGGTCCGCAGGAAATGGGTGCCGACGAAGAAGAGGCCATCGACGACGGAACTGGCTCCATCGATCTGGATCGGGAAGCCCGAGGCGTCGAAGGCGTCGGTCCACGGCAACCAGGAGCGATAGTCCGGTCGAAAGCCGCCAGCGAAGAGGACCGCCCCGAAGCCCTCCAGCGACACTTCTTCCTGCGCAGCACCATCGAACGGCTCCGGAACGGCGATCTCCGGTCGAGCGATCCCGCGCGCGTCCGCCGTCTTCACTGCCAGCGCCATGATGTCGTGGTATCGAGCATCACCCCAGGCCACGGACTCGGCCAGATCAGGGGCGAAACGCGCCCTGCGACCGTCCGCGCCCAGGAAGCGCCCAGCCAGCGCCACGCCCATAGCGCGAAGCGTTCGAAGGCTCAGGTCATGGCCCCCGCCGTGGCCGGTGGCCAGCGGGTTCGACAGCAGGCGAGCGCCGGGCACGGTGATAGTCCCCACGGGCTGTTCCAGGAAGCCGGAATTGACCAGCCACCACAGGAGATCCTTGCCCCCGAAACGCCGAGGAGCCCAGGGTGCCTTACCGCACGACAGCACCACCTCTCGCCCGGCTTCGCGGAGCTCCTCGGCAAGCTGCGCGCCCGACTGCCCACTCCCGACGATCAGGATCGGTCCGGCAGGCAGGGCGTCGGGGTTCCGGTAATCGGCGATGTCGATCTGGAGGAGATCCCCTGGGAGCCCTTCCGAGCCCGCCGGTCGGTGCGCTCGCTGGAAGGCGCCGGTGGCCAGGACGACGCGCCCAGCACCGATCTCTCCGGCCGACGTCTGGGCGACGAAACGACCCGCTACCCCATCAATGGAGTGAACGGCGACGCCCTCCCGGACCGGCGAGGCGGAGTCAGCCGCGTAGCCCTCGAGGTAGGCCACGATCTCGTCGCGAGGCATGAAGCCATCGGGATCCGCGCCGGCGTACGTGCCACCAGGGAGCTGGACGGTCCAGTTCGGCGTGACGAGGCAGAAGGTATCCCATCGATCGCGCCAGGTCTGGCCAATTCGACCGCGCTCCAGGACCACATGGTCAATGCCGTGCCCGGCGAGTTCATGACTGACCGCCAGTCCCGCCTGCCCGCCGCCGACCACGAGTACGTCTGTATGTTCCATCCGGGGAGTCTGGCGGCTGCCGACCCCCGAGGCAAACGCGGGCCGACGCCGTCCGGGGGCGGGACGCCCAGGCCGTTTCGGGACCGGCTGTTCGGGATGGCCAGGCACCTCAGGCCGGCAGGAATTCCGCTTCGCCAGTGGCCGACGCGTACCCTCGCCGCAGCAGCACGAGTCCGAGCAACAGACACCACAGGCTCGTCCCGGGGATCGCGAGCAGGCTCAGGATCCAGACTGCTTCGCTGTCCCCGATCAGGCCCGTTGGACCCAGCGTCCCGGTCACGAGGCGAATCGCCGGCAGGACCCCGAGGAGGGCCAGCGCCAGCGGAATCGCGCGGGCTCGACCGCCGAAGACACTCAGCCCGACGGCCCACAGGCCCAGCCCGAGGATTCCCGTGATCAGAAACGTCTGGCTGGCTGCCTGTGCCGCCACATACCCGGACTCGCCCCACTCCGCCTTGAGATCAGCGATGTGCAGGAGTGGTCCGGCCGTCCAGATTCGGATGCCGCCCGCAAGCATGAAGAATGCCGCGCCCATCAGCCCCATCGCCGACGTCGCCTTGAAAGACAGGGAGCCGATGCGCGAGGCAAATGCTTCTGCTGCGCCCAGGACCGAGCCCGTCAAGGCCAGGGACATGAGGAGCAGAACCAGGCCCGTGTACACGTAGATCTCCCCGTGCGCACGTAGGAACGCCAGCATGACGGACGGACTATCCGTGTCCTCGAAGCCGAGGTTCGCCGGCATGATCTCGAGGGCGAACCAGAGCACTGTCGCCAGCGCGAACACAATGGTCGACAGTCCGCCGACCCGGAGCGCGGTCCGCTCGCGGCTGTTCGAGGTTGCAGGTTGCATCGGTGCCTCCCTCGGCATCATCGGGGACTGCCGCGTGGGATGCGCCGAGCTGGGCGCTCGAGTGCTCACGATCCGCGCGGCATCGCGTCCGCGATGTTCGGCGCACGGTACGAGGAGTGCGACGGAGCCGTCAAGGAAATTGCGATACGGCCGCGGACTCGGCTACTGTCCGTGCATGGAACTCGCCCGGTACGACAGCGTCGATCGCTTCCTGGCGGCCGCCGGGTGGTTCCTGACAGCGCGCGAGGCCGAGCACAATCTGCCACTCGGGATCCTCGGTACCTTGCGCGACCATCCTGAGGTCTACCCGGAGCCGCCCTACCTGGCGGTCGTCCGGGACGGCGGCGCGATCGCGCTGGTTGCGGTCCGCACGCCGCCCCACAACCTCATCGTGTCCGAGGGGGGAGTGGCCGCGGATCGGATTGCAGCGGCGACGGCGGTGCTCGTGAGCGACGTCCGGGCCGTGATGCCCGATCTTCCCGGGGTGACCGGGCCGAAAGCGACGGCTGGTCCGTTCGTCGAACACTGGTCCGTTGCGACCGGCTCGACGGCTCGACTCGTGACGGCCGAACGCGCCTTTCGGCTTTCCCGGGTCATTCCCCCGCCCGCGCCGGCTGGGAGCTGGCGACTCGCCGAGGAGAGAGATCGGTCGTTGCTGGCCGCCTGGCTCCTTGCGTTCCATCGAGAAGCCCTCCCGAAAGAGGACGCGTTCCGCGAACTCGATGCGACCGTCGACCGCTGGATCCGTGGAATCGATCGGCAGGTCTACCTCTGGGAAGTCGACGGTCGGGTGGTTTCGATGGTTGGCGCTGGTTCACCGACCCCCAATGGCATCCGGATCGGTCCCGTGTATACGCCGCCCGAGGCACGCGGTCGCGGGTACGCGAGTGCCCTGACCGCGGCCACCAGCCAGGACCAGCTGGACCGTGGCCGCCGCTTCTGCTTCCTGTTCACGGATCTTGCCAACCCGACGTCCAACCACATCTATCAGACGATCGGCTACGAGCCTGTCACGGACATCGACATGTATCGATTCGATCCGCCCGCTGACGGGCAGATCTGCAGCGGAGCGGCGCGGACCCAGGGCTAGACCTCCCGGATGTCCTCGATCGTCACGACCAACGGGGCGATCAAGTCGCGAAGCTTGTCCGTGTCGATCCCGGTCGCCTTGACCATGACCCGTCGGTTGGAGGAAGCGGTCCCCGAGAACTCGGTCAGCGCGATGATGTTGCCGCCACCTTCGGAGATCGCCCGCGTCAACCTGGCCAGCTGGCCGGGCTCATTGGCCACGACCACCGTGACGCGCATCCCTCGTTCCCGCGCCCCGAGCATCTCGAGGAACATCTTGAACAGGTCCGTCTCGGTGATGATGCCCACGAGGGCGCCGTCCCGGACGACGGGGAGACCGCCGATCTTGTTGTCGGCCATGATCCGGGCGGCATCTTCGAGCGGCGTGTCCTCGGTCACCGTGATGACGTCCTTCGTCATCACGTCCTTGACCTTGATCTTCCCGAACAGGTAGGTCACTTCCCAGACACTCAGGGTCGTGGCCGGCGAGGGCGAGGCATGAAGCAGATCCTTGTCGGACACGATCCCGACGAGCCTGCCGTGCCCATCAACGACAGGCAGGCGGCGGATGTGCTCATTGCGCATGAGGATGAGCGCCTCGGGGACCGGCAGCCCGACTTCGGCCACGATCGGGCGCGTTGACATGTGGTCCTTGACGAACATCAGTTAACTCCTACACCTAGATGCCGAGATAGGCTTCCTTGATTTTCGGATTGGCCAGCAGATCGCTCGACGTGCCACTCATGATGAGGTGTCCGACGTCAAGAACATAGCCCCGATCGGCCTGCTCCAAAGCGGTCTGAACGTCCTGTTCCACGATGAGCACCGTCATGCCGCGCTCACGAATCCTCGATACGGCCCCGTAGATCGCCTCGACGACCAGCGGCGCCAGGCCGAGCGACACCTCGTCGACCATCAGCATCCGTGGACGGGCCATCAGTCCGCGGCCAACGGCGCACATCTGCTGCTCCCCCCCGCTCAGGCTCCCGGCAGACTGGTTTAACCGTTCTCTCATACGCGGGAACAGATCGAGGACGAACTCGAGATCCTCGGCCACGCCCGCCGGATCCCTTCGCGCGTAGGCACCCTGGAGCAGGTTCTCCCGGATCGTGAGGCCAGCAAACAGGCGTCGCCCCTGGGGGACCTGTGTCAGGCCGAGCGCTACGACGCGATCGGGTACCGCCTCGGTGATGTCCTCGTCATCGAGCCAGATGCGGCCCGACATCGGCTTGAGAAGACCCGACAGCGTCCAGAGCAGCGTCGATTTGCCCGCGCCGTTCGAGCCGATCAGTGCCACGACCTCGCCGGCCTGGATCTCCATCGAGATGTCCCACAGGACCTGCACGTCGCCATAGCCCGCGTTGAGATGCTCAATCCGCAGCACGACGCGCCTCCAACTGCCGCGCGTACTTCTGGCCGAGGTAGGCCTCGATCACCTTGGGATCCTGGAGGACCTCGCTCGGCACGCCCTCGGCCAACTTCTGCCCGTAGTGCATCACGAAGACGCTCTGGCAAACGCCCACGATCGCCTTCATGACGTGCTCGATGATCACCAGCGTCACCCCACGGCGGTTGATCTCGAGGATGAGTTCCATCGCCTCCTCGATCTCCTTGGGATTGAGACCCGCCATCACCTCGTCCAGGAAGAGCACTTCCGGGTCCATCGCCAGTGCCTTGGCCAGCTCGAGCCGCTTCAGCCCGGCAAGGGTGAGCTGATCGGCCATGCGTTTCCCGTCCGAGCTGAGTCCGACGAACTCGAGAACCTCATCGGCTCGCTGCAGGGCCTTCCCAGTCGAGCGGTCCGCACCACCGGCGCCATACATCGCGCCAACGGCCACGTTCTCGCGCACGGTCATGTTCCGGAACGGCTTGACCACCTGGAATGTCCGGGCCAGGCCGACTCGGGCGACGCGGTAGGCATCCCAGCCCGTGATATCGCCGCCCTTGAACGTGACCCGTCCTCGGGTAATCGGCAGCAGGCCGGTCACGATGTTGACGAAGGTCGTCTTGCCAGCGCCGTTCGGTCCAATCAGGCCGACGACGTCGCCGCGCCGCAAGCTGAGGCTGACCTCGTTCACGGCCGTCAGGCCGCCGAACTCCTTGGTCGCGCCGACCGTCGACAGGACGACCTCGGCGCCTTCGGGAGCTGACTCGCGATTCAGAATGGTCATCGGGCAGCTCCCTACACTCTGAACTGACGGACGTTCTGGGCCAGGATCTTGGCGGCGGCTCGCCAGCCACCGGTGAGCGGCGAGAGGAGCCGTCTCAGCCGTCCCTGACCACGTGAATCCTGGGCACGAATAGCCTCACGGGTCGAGCGGGCGAAGAGGTCGATCACGCCGCGCGGCGTGAAGACGATGACCAGCACGATGAAGATTCCCAGCAAGGTCACGTGGAACTGGCCCAGGTCGATACCGAACGGCTTGCCGAAGATCAGGAACGTGTTGACCAGCGCGAAGAGCACGCCCCCAACGACCGGCCCGGCGACCGTTCCGGCGCCTCCCAGGACGGATGCGAGGATGGCCTGCAGGGTCCGATCGATGTTGAAGACTTCCTCGGGCGCGATGAAGGAGTTGTAGTAGGCATAGAAGCTTCCGGCCAGGCCGGTCACCATGGCCGCCAGGGCAAAGGCGATGACCTTGCTGGAGGTCGTGTTAACGCCCAGCATCTTCGCGCCGTCTTCATCGGCCCGGAGCGCCGCCCACGAATAGCCCAACTTCTGGCGGCTGAGGAACCACGTCAGGCCCATGACGAGGACCACCAGCCCGAGGGTCATGTAGTAGAAGTAGTTCTGCGCGAAATCGATCGGCTTCAGGAACGGCAACGAGATCCCGGACGCGCCGGAGGTGATCGGCGTCGCCCAGGCAAGGACTTCGCGGGTAGCCTCCGCCACGCCGAGGGTTGCGATCGCGAAATAGTGGCCACGTAGTCGTAGTACCGGCAGGCCAAGCAGCACGGCGTACAGGGCCGCGATCAGGCCAGCCACGGGAAGCGTGATAAGGAATGGCAGGCCGAGGCGATCCATGAGGATGGCCGTCGTGTACGCGCCCAGCCCGAAGAAGGCGACATTACCGAACGACGCGTAGCCGGTGTACCCGCCGATCAGGTTCCAGCCCTGCGCGGTGACGATCAGAAGGAACATCGAGGTCAGGGTCCGGTAGGCGAAACCGGTCGCGCCCATGACGGGGATCAGGGCCGCGATCAGCAGCGCCACAAGGGCCAGGGCCAGCGGCAGCCGGTCTTCCCTGAAGCGGCCCGCTGCTCGCGATGCGGACGCGGTCATTGGTAGAACGCCTTTCCGGCAATGCCCGATGGCCGAACCACGAGCACGATGACCAGGAGTCCGAAGGTGACGGCCTGGATGAGACCAGGCTGCCAGAGACCCGTCAGGACCTCGGCAGCTGCGAAGACCAGCGCGCCGAGGATCACGGCAGGAATGCTGCCTAGACCACCGAGCACGACGATGACGAAGGCGCGCAGGGTGTAGGAACCACCGAAACCCGGCTGGATGGATTGCGACGTCGCGATCAGCGCACCCGCGGCTCCGGCGAGGGCCGCTCCGATGGCGAAGGTCACGGCATAGATCTGGGCGATCTTCACGCCGGTGAGTTGGGCGGCGTCCTTATCCATGCCCGTGGCCCGGATCGCGCGCCCCATCCGGGTCCGGGTCATCACAAGGTGCGTCAGGAGAGTCAAGACCATGGCGACGACGAACACGGCGAGCTTGACGTAGGGCACTTCGATGCCGTTTCCGGATGCGTCGGGAAACAGGCTCAGGCTGGAGCCGCTGTAGGAGGTGGTGACCGCGCGGAGGTCGCTCTTCCAGAAGAACAGAGCCAGGTTGATGACGATGATCTCAAGCCCGAAGGTCAGCAGGAAGGTGACCAGCAGCGGTGCCCGCATCACGAGGTTGATCACAGACCGCTGGAGGACGTAGCCGATCGCGAACAGGACCGCCATGGAGATCGGGATGGAGAGAAACGGATCGACGCCGGCGAGCACGAACAACCAGTAGGTCACGTACGCACCGACCATGATGAACGCCCCGTGCACGAGGTTGATGATGTTCATCACGCCCCACACAATCGAGAACCCGAGGGCGACGATCGTGAGCACGCCGGACAGTAGCAGGATGTTCACCACGCTCTGGCCGATGAGGGTTACAGGCACACCGCTACCTCACTGAAGCGATCCTCTGCCCCATCCACCACGCAGCAGACAGGGCAGGGGAAAGGTCGTGGCTGACTAGCGGGCGTCCCACGCCGGTGCCGGGTACAGGAACTGGCCATTCGCGGCATCCGCGGGGTAGACCGTGTAGGTGTTGCCGTCCGGCTGGAGCTGGACGACACCCTGCGGCTTCACGATGATCCCGCTGTCGAGGAACTTGATCTGCCCGTAGAACGACTGCAGGTCAAGGTTTGCGAGAGCGTCCCGCACGGCTTTGGGATCGATGGATCCGGCAGCCTCGATGGCCTTCTGGTACGCATACAGAGCCGCTGCGGCAGAAGCCGACTGGTACGGCACGTTCGGGTACGTATCGGCACCGTACTTGGCTCGCATCATGTCCGCGAAGTTCTGCGCCGTTCCAAAGACGTCGCCGCCCTGGAACTTCATCGCCTCGGTCCACGGTCCGATACCAAGGACGTAGTCGGCGTCAGTGCCCAGGGTCGTCCGGAAGTCCGGCGAGGTCGGCCCAACCGAGAAGGCATAGGCCTTGGCGTTGACCTTCTGGTCCTTGATTCCCTTCATGATCAGGATCGAATCAGCGGCGTGACCTGCACCCAGGATGATGTCCGGGTTCTGGGACTTGACCGCGGTGATCAGCGACGACACGTCCTGCGTGTCGACCGGGTATTGCTCGTTGTAGACGACATTCAGGCCCTTTTCGGCCGCGTAGTCGGCGGCGCCCTTGGCGACCTCGAGCGCGAAGCCATCGTTCTGGGCCAGGATCGCGACGTTCTTGGCGCTCGGATCGGTCTGGATGACGAGATCGAGCACACTGCGGAGATAGTTGGGAGCCGCCGGCAAGGTTCCGAAGATGTACTTGTAGCCCCGGTCGAAGATCTTCAGGCCGGCGCCGCCGCCTTCGATCATCGGGATTTCGTATTTCTCAGCGATCGCCGAGGCCGAGAAGGTCGGGTTCGTGCCGTAGGGCCCGAGCAGGAGGTTGACCTTGTCCTCGGTGACGAGCTTCTCGACGAGCTGCGCACTGGTGTCAGGGTCGCTCGTGTCGTCGTAATATTTGATGTCGATCATGCACTGCTGCGCGCCGACCTTGAAACCACCAGCCTTGTTGATCTCCTCCTTGAACAGCTCGTAGCCGTCCTTGACGTAACCGCCCTCCTTGGCCGTCTTGCCCGTGATGGACACGGCAGCTCCGAAGGTGATGGTGCATGGTTCGGCCGAAGTTGCCCCCGGCGCCGGAGACGCACCGCCAGGCGCGACGGTGGGCGCGGTGGATTCGGCCGCTGACCCGCAAGCCGCCAAGACGAGCGACAGTACGGCCAGCGCGGCGAGCGGGCGGACGACGAAGTGCCGCATGAATATTCCTCCCTGTGGTTATGGTCCCTGTCATACCGTTGTACGGGCAGGACCATCAACAGGGCATAAACGGCCGCGCATACCGCCATCAGCGATCCGTAAACGCGGTCTCGCATCCGGATGCAGCGTCAGGGCTGGAAGGAGTAGCCCACCCTCGGCTCGGTCACGATGTGGCGGGGGTTGGAAGGATCGATCTCGATCTTGTTGCGGAGTCGGTTCACGTACACCCGCAGGTACTCGGTCTCGTCGCCGTACTCCGCACCCCAGACGGTCTGCAGCAGAGCTCGATGCAGCAGGACCTTGCCTGCGTGGCCGATCAGTTCGGCCAGCAGCGTGAATTCGGTCGGCGTCAACGTGATCTCATCTTCCCCGCGCCGGAGGCGTCGCCGCTCCGAGTCGAACTCCAGCTCGCCAAACCGCTGGACGCCTTCGGATGGAGGCTGGCGCTCCCAGCGGGCGCGCCGCTGCACGGCTTTGACGCGGGCCAGGAGCTCACCGACCCCGAATGGTTTGGTCAGGTAGTCGTCGGCGCCCAGCTCGAAGGCCGCGACCTTGTCAGCTTCCTCGCCAAGCGCCGTCAGGATGATGATCGGAACCGTCGAGGTCGACCGGATGCGGCGGCAGACGTCGAAGCCGTTCATGCCCGGCATCATCACGTCCAGGATGATGAGATCGGGCGCCTCCCGCTCGAAGGCGGCGAGCGCCTCCAGGCCATCTGCTGCGGTGACGACGCGGTACTTCCGCACCTCGAGATTCCGGGTCATGAAGTCCCGGATTGGTCGCTCGTCGTCGACGATCAGGATCGTGGACTGGGACATCGGATCACCTTGATGCGCGCGCGCCGTCGGGTGCAGGCAGGGGTAGTGTGAAGGCGAAGGTGGCCCCCGGCAACCCCTCTTCAAGCCAGATGGTCCCTCCGTGTGCTTCCACGAAGCCCTTGCAGATCGCCAGCCCAAGACCGGCACCGCGGCTGTCGCGGGTGTAGCTGGCATCGGCTCGATAGAACCGCTCGAAGACGCGACCACGATGCTCGGGGGCCACCCCCGGGCCAAGGTCGCTCACCTTCACCGTCACGTTGCGGTCATCGGCCTCGGCCCGGATTCGAACCGGCGTACCTGGCCGAGAATATTTGACGGCGTTCTCGATGAGATTGCGGATCACCGCCTCGATGCGACTGGTGTCCACCTCAACGGGCGGCAGATCCGGAGCGATGTCCGCCTCGATGGTGTGGCCATCCCGATCGAGTACCTGGCGGATGGCGCGCGGGACGATCTCTCTTATCTGGGACATCGACCTGGACAGGCGCAGCGTGCTCCCCTCGATGCGGCTCATATCCAGCAGGTCGTTGACGAGCCGGGTCAGGCGGTCCGTCTCGTCGCTCATCACCTCGGCGAAGTTCCGGATCGACACCGAATCCCACTCCACGTCGTCCTGCTGGAGTGTGCTCGCGTAGCCCTTGATCGATGCCAGGGGTGTTCGCAGTTCGTGTGACACCGTGCTGATGAGGGACGACTTCATGCGGTCGAGTTCGCGGTAGCGGGTGATGTCCTGGAACAACTCGCCCTGCCCGACAGGACGACCGTCCGGATCGACGACATCGAACACGCGCGCCCTGATGTCCCGCTGCTGACCGCGCCGCAGGATGCCGAACTCGAAGGATCGCGGGCCGCTTCCGTCGAGGGCGGCCGCCAGGGCCACTTCGAACGACGCAGGATTACTCACCGCCGCCACCATCCGGCGTCGCACCTGCTCGAACGACTGCCCCTCGAGTTCGGCCGGCGACGAACCCGCTGCATCGGCAAACAGGCGATTCACGAACAGCACGCGCCCGGCGTGATCGTGCAGGAGCAGGCCGTCGGACATGCTCTGCATGACCGACTCGAGGACCCGTGTCTGTTCCTGAAGTCGCTCGTCCGTGCGGCTGTACAGGGCAGCGTTCTCGAGCGCGATCGCTGCGTGATTCGCGAAATTCCAGATCAGCTCGATCTCATCGTGACTGAAGACGTGCGGATCCCGGCGGTAAACCACGAGCGCCGATGGCCCGATGTGCGGTGCGATGAGGGGCACGGCCAGGATGGATCGATAGCCCTCGCGAGAGGCCCTAGCACGGAACGGCTCGAAGGACACGTCGGTCTCCGTGTCCGGCACCTGGACTGGACGCTCAGAGGCGATCGCCCGCATCGCCGGTGCTCGCGGGTCGTGCGGGTCGATCCGGAGTTCCCTGGCGTACTCGTCGCTGAGCCCGCGGCTGGCTCGCACCCGGAGCACAGCCTCCTTTTCGTCGAGCACGAGCAGCGCACACGTGTTCACTGCCATAAGCCGCTGGACCTGCTCCAGGATCGTATCGATGACTCGACCGGCGTCGAGGCTCGCTGACGTAGCCCGGCTCGTCTCCAGTAGCGTCGCCAGTTCCGTGAAGCGGCGCTCGACCGAATCCTCCATGAGCTTGAGCGCGCGGGTCAGGTGACCGATCTGGTCTCCGCGCTGCAGCAGCGACGTGATCTCCGGCGCCGGGATCCCTGGACGGTCGGGTTCATCGCGATAGCCGATCCTACGACTGAACTCGGCCAGGCGCTCGAGCGGACTCAGAACACGGCGCGAGAGCATGATCCAGAACAGGAGACCGCCAGCGAGGAAGACCGCACTGGCGATGAGCAGTCCATCGTGGAACAGGCGCGGAGACGCGAACGCAATATCGGTCGGCCGCTCCACCACGACCGTCCACGACGCCGAGGGGATCGGCACATAGGTTCGCAGCCACTCCCGGCCGCTGTCGTCCCGATCGATCCGGAACGCCGACTTTCCGGCCTGCAGCGTTCCCGACACCATGGCAAGGCTGGAGCCGCCGTCACTCAGGAGGCGGGTCACGTCCGAGTCCGCAATCGTCGTTCGCGAGGCGTCCAGGATGCTGACGCGCAGTCCGGAGCTCGACTCCGCGGCGATTCGGGCGAGCGTGGAGGACAGGCGCTCGAGGGCCAGGTTCGTGGCGACCACGCCCTTGAACACGCCATTGCCGTCGCGGATCGGCATGACAGCCGTCGTGACCGGCTGGTTCGTGGTCGGCGATACGCGGCCGATCGACATCAGCGGCGCATCGGCCGTGAGGGCGGCTTTGAAATAGCCGCGGAACGAGAAATCCGTCCCAACGGTGGTGCTAGGCCCCTCCGGGTAGTGGTAGACCATGATCCCGCTGGCATCGAGGAGGTAGACGAGGTTGATCTCGCTCCGGGCCTTGGAAACGGCGGCGAAGAGCGGGGCCACCAGGACGGGTGCGTCCGACTGAACCTCCGGGGTTTGCGACAGCTCGAGGACGGTGTTGAGAGCATTCCGGAGGGTGGTGTCCGTCTCGAGCGAGATGGACTGCGCCAGCGCCAGATCGGCGGCCTTGACGTCGTTCTCGAGGCGAGTGCCGGCCAGCGTGTCGAACACCACGGCCGCCGCGATCACCGGCGCGACAAAGGCAAGGTACAGAGCCAGGAGTTGCAAGCCGAGGTCACGTCTGATCGGCAGCCAGCGGGACATGCCCGCATCATAGGCCGCCCCTACCTCGCGAAGTCTGCGCTCCCCCGCGCACATCGGACCCCGGGGATAACCCCACCGGAAAAACGCCGGCTGCCCGGCTGGTTGTGCCGCAGGCCCAGACCTACCTTCGGGACAAGAGAGATCGAAGTCATCGATCCGCTACTGGAGAAGCCAGATGCACATCAATCGGAAGACCCTCTACCTCGGGGTGTTCCTCATCGCCGCCGGCGTCGCCGTCCTTGTGGCCCGCGAGTCGGATCACGGGGCGATCGCCCAGGCGCTTGGCCTGTGGCCAGTCGCCATCATCGCCATCGGTGCCGGGCTCATCCTGCGTGGGACGCGGGTGAGCCTCGCGGCCGGGATGGTCGGTGCGGCGCTGCCGGGCCTGCTGCTCGGTGGACTCGTCGTCGCCGGACCGGACGTTCGCATGGACTGCGGCCAGGCCCGGGCCTCGAGCCAGTCAACGCACGACGGCGCCTTCAATGGCCCCGCGTCCGTCAACCTGGAGCTCAACTGCGGCGACTTGAGCGTCACCACCCAGGCGGGCACCCGCTGGCAGGCACAGACCACCGATCGAGCCGGCCTGGAGCCGTCGATCGTGGCGACGGGCTCCCGTCTCGCGATCCGCTCCCCTGAACGCGCCCACTACGTGGGGCTTTCCTGGAACGCCGACGACTGGTCGATCGCTCTACCGACGGATGTTCCCCTTGACCTCGATGCGACGGTCAACGCGGGCCATGCCGTGCTCAATTTGGCGGGCGCACGGCTCGGCGACCTGATGCTGACCGTCAACGCCGGCGACCTCCAGGCTGACCTCGCGAAGACGACGCTTCGCCGACTGCAGCTCGAGGTGAACGCGGCAGACGCCTCGATTACCCTGCCCGCGTCAACCAGCTTCAGCGCGGATTTCAACGTGAACGCCGCCTCGCTCGACGTCTGCGTACCGACCGGACTCGGACTTCGCATTCACCAGGACGGCGAGCTGTCCAATACCTCATACGCCGGCCTCGTCCGGTCCGGCGACACCTGGGAGACCCCGGGCTATGCCAATGCCGTGTTCCACGCCGACGTGACCATGTCGGTCAACGTTGGTAGCGTGGACGTCAATCCTGAAGGAGGATGCAAGTGAACCCCCGTCGCCTCTACCGATGCCGTGACAATCGCCAGATCGCTGGTGTCGCCGCTGGCATCGCCGAATACTTCGAACTGGACCCGACCGTGGTCCGCGTTGCCTGGATCCTGTCCGCTCTCTTCGGGGGCGTCACGATCGTGGCCTACATCATCCTCGCCTTCGTGATGCCACTGGAGCCGATCGAGATCGTGCCCGCTGCCTCGATGGCCGCCGGTGGCGATACCGCGGCCGACGATGCGGACGAAGCCTCGGCAGAAGGTGCCGCCTCATCCCCGCATACAGGTCACGCACTGACGCCCGGGGCTACCGCCGCGGCGCACGGGCACCGCTCGCGCAATGGGCAACCTGGCAGGTTCGGACTCGTGTTCGGGGTCCTGCTGGTCGCGTTCGGACTCATCAGCCTCGTCGGGCCGCTCGTGCCCGGCTGGGTGACCGGGGCCTTCACGGGCCCAGCGCTGGTGCTGGCCCTCGGCATCGCCCTCGTCGTCGGCTCGACACGTCGGACGGCTGCCTGACCGTGATTGCCGGACCGCTCCTCGTCCTCGGCCTGCTCCTCGCCCTGAGCGCCACGACCGGCGCCTGGGCTGCGGGCCGGAGGCGAGGGGCGGCCATCTCGTTCGTCCTGTCGCCACTCGACCCGGCCTCGTGGCGCGCGGTCGCCGCCATCTTCCGCGGGGCCATCGTCTTGATGGTGGCGGTCACGATCGTCGGGTCCCTCTTCTCGGGTGGCGTGTCGCTCCTCATCGCCGGCATCGGGTTCCTCATGATCGGCCTGGGGATCGAGGTGTCCCGTGCCGTCGCCCGCTCGGAACGCCGACGCATGGCGATCGTCGAGTCGAGGCCCTTGCTGGCCCACTACTACCGATCATCTGGCTCGACCCTGCGAGATCGGGCCCTTTCGATCTTTGCCGACCTGAACCGCTGGCGGGACGTGCTGTACGTCTTCGTCGCGCTCCCGCTCGCCCTGCTCGAGGCCGTCGTGGTCCTGGTGCTCTGGACGACCTCGATCATTCTCATCTCGATGCCGATCTGGGCAAGTACGGCGACCGGGCCGATCTCGTTCGGGTCCACGACTCTTCCTGCGGCGGCGAGCCTGGCCGCGGGGCTCGTCGGCCTCGTCCTGGCGCCCGTGGCCGCCTCGGTGTCGCTCGGCCTGATGCGCCTCCACCGAGCCGTCGTGACGGGGCTCCTGTGCGAGTCCGAGCAGCGGGCCCTCGAGCGCCGGGTTGAAACGCTCGAAGTCAGCCGCAAGGCAGTCCTGGATGTCGAGGCCAGCGAGCTGCGACGGATCGAACGTGATCTGCATGACGGAGCCCAGCAGCGCCTCGTGATGCTGGCGATGGACCTGAGCATGGCGGCCGACCGGATCGAGACCGACCCTGCCGGGGCTCGAGAGCTCGTCGCGGAGGCGCAGGGCCAGGCCAGACAGGCGCTTGCCGAGATCCGGGATCTGGTCCGCGGGATCGCCCCGTCGATCCTCCTCGACCGCGGGCTCGTGGCGGCCGTCGCCGCGCTGGCCGGCCGCAGCCCGGTGCCGACGACCATTTCGAGTTCGCTGGGCGAGGGTACACGTCTGCCCGATACGATCGAGCGGGCCGCCTATTACGTCGTCGCAGAGGCACTCACGAACCTCGCCAAGCATGCTTCGGCCACCCGCTGCGAGATCACCTTCCGACGAGAAGGCGACTCGCTCGTCCTGGAGGTTCGGGACGACGGCGGCGGCGGTGCCCGTCTGGTTCCCGGTGGCGGGCTGGCCGGACTCGCCGGCCGGGTCG
>JBDTOF010000087.1:0-2825 GCA_039933375.1 Chloroflexota bacterium | reverse complement strand
ATCCGATGCTCGAGTCCCGGCGTGCCGGGCACGGCCCAGGGCCGGGCGAGCGTTTCCGGGTCCCGCATGTACGGGTAGAAGCCCGCCTTCTCGGTCCGGTTCGGGACCGCGATATCGGGGAGCTGAGAAACGTCGGGGATCCGCCAGGGCTCGGCGCCATTGGCCAGGAACGCATCCGTCATGAAGGCCACCGGCGTCATGTACTTGAGGGCGATCCGCCATGCCTCGATGGCCATGTCGAACGACTCGCTCGGTGTGGCCGGGGCCACGATCGGAAGAGGCGAGTCCGAGTTTCGTCCGAACATCATCTGGAGCAGGTCAGCCTGCTCGGTTTTGGTGGGCATGCCGGTGGATGGCCCGGCTCGCTGGACATTGACGATGACGAGCGGCAGTTCGACCATGACGGCCAGCCCAAGCGCCTCGCTTTTCAGCGCCACGCCCGGGCCCGAAGTCCCGGTCATGCCCATGGCGCCGCCATACGAAGCGCCGATCGAGGCGCCGATGGCCGCGATCTCGTCCTCGGCCTGGAACGTCTTGACGCCGAAGCGCTTGTAGCTGGCGAGCGAATGCAGGATGTCGGAAGCCGGCGTGATCGGGTATGAGCCGTAGAAGAGCCCGCGACCCGCGAGCTTCGATGCAGCCACGAAGCCGAGCGAAGCCGCCTCGTTGCCGGTGATGCTGCGATAGCGCCCAGGTCGGAGTCGGGCTGGCGGAACCACGTACCGTTCGTGGAAGATCTCGGTGGTCTCACCGAAGTTGTACCCGGCGTTGAGCGCCCGCTTGTTCCCTTCGGCGATCACCGGTCGGCGCGAGAACTTCTGCTCGATCCATTCGATCGTGGGCTCGAGGCTCCGCTCGTACAGCCAGAACATGACGCCGAGGGCAAAGAAGTTCTTCGACTGATCGACCTGCTTGCTGGTCAGCCCGAGGCCGTCGAGCGCCCGGCCGTTGAGCGTCGAGATCGGGATCGAGAAGAGGTTGTAGGCGGCCAGCGAGCCGTCATTCAGCGGGTTCTCGGTGTAGCCAACCTTGGTGAGGTTCACGCTCGTGAACGCGTCGAGGTTGACCACGAGCGCCCCGCCGGGCGGCAGATCCCCGATGTTCGCCTTCAGCGCGGCGGGGTTCATCGCGACGAGCACGTCGGGCTCGTCGCCCGGCGTGTGGATGGCAGTCGATGAGAAGCTCAGCTGGAACCCGGAAACGCCCGGCAGGGATCCGGTTGGGGCACGGATCTCGGCGGGGTAGTCCGGGTAGGTGCTGATGTCGTTGCCGAATACTGCGGCGGTCCGGGTGAACTGCGTCCCGGTGAGCTGCATCCCGTCGCCCGAATCGCCGGCGAACCGGATCGTGACGCGCTCAACCTCGCGATGCTCGACAGGCGGCCTGGCGACCTCGGTCACGCGCCGCCTCTGAGGTTGGTCACGCGCCCTCCGTTTCAGGCATCACCTGGTGGGGGCGCGGCGGCAGGTTCAGCAACTCCTCGGGGAACGCCTCCGCCAGGTACTTGAGGATGTCAACCGGACGGACCACGCCGACGAGGACATCGTCGTCGTCCACGAGCGGGACGTTGCGATATCGGCCCGTCTGCATCAGGTCGATGGCATGCCGGATCGGCTGGTCCAGGTGGAGCGTCCAGGGATGCTCCTTCATCAACGACTCGACCGGGCGATTGAGGTCAACGTCCTGTCCGACGAGGCGGGCGAAGATATCGCGTTCTGTCAGGACCCCGCGGAGGCGACCGTCCTCATCCGTGACAAAGACCGAATCGCCACTTCCCGTCTCCTGGATGACGTCGATGCACGCATCGAGGCTGGTACCAGGGCGGACCGTCACGGGATCCCTGCGCGCAAGGACGCGAAGTTTCGCGTCGGCGACGCTGGGAAGGCGAGCCGAGACAGCTCGTTCAGTGAGATTGGTCACGAGGTAACAGTGTAGGGCGTTCTGTGAGAAGTGCGATTCCTTGGGCGCCATCCCGCCCGGGGCAAACACGGTAGCCTCGCTTTGATGCCGTCTCCGTTCGTGCTTGGGATCCTGCTGACCGTCGTCTCGGCGTTTGGATTCGGGTCGGGCGCGCTGTTCGCCAAGCCCGTCTATGCCACTGGTGTGGACTGGCACACGCTCATGACCTGGCGATTCACGCTCGGGGCGGCACTGTCCTGGGCCTGGGTGATCGCCACACCCGGAGGCCGAGCCGCCGTCAGGACCCTGAGCCGCCGTTCTGTCTACGTGGCCATCGCCCTCGGCATCGTCTACACGGGCAATTCGTCGACGTACTTCGCGGGCCTCGAAACGGTGCCCGCTTCACTGGCCGCCTTGATCGTCTACATCTACCCGGCGGTCGTTGCCGTGCTGGCGCTGCGGTTCGGCCGGCGTCTCGAGGGTCGCCGGGCGTGGGCATCACTGGGGCTCGCACTGGCCGGGGTGGCACTGGCCGTGGGGAACATCGATGCGGCCACGGCGCCGCCTGTCTCGGGCCTGGTGCTGATGGTCGCCTCGCCGCTCATCTACTCCGTCTGGATCGTCCTGTCGGCCCGGCTCGCGGGTGAGCGACGAACGGGCGTGGGACGGGCATCGGCCGGAGGAGCCGGCGGCGCCCATCCTCTGGCCGCCGGGGCCGTGATGATGACCACCACGGCTGGTGCGTTCTGGATCTCCGCCCTCGCGGTTGGGCGGCCAGTGCTGCCGGGACAGATCCCGGCCGATGCCTGGGGTGGCATTGCGGGCGTCGGGATCGTGGCCACGTTCATCGCCATCCAGGCCTTCTACGCCGGCGCCCACCGGATCGGTGCGGCTCGCGCATCGCTCGTCAGCACGGTTGAGCCGAT
>JBDTOF010000086.1:0-3345 GCA_039933375.1 Chloroflexota bacterium | reverse complement strand
GGGTAGACAAAGCCGACGCCCTCCAGCGCAATGGCTGTCATTGCTTCGCTCCGTCGGCAAGGCCTGGGTCCATTCCCCGCGCCTCCAATGCCCGGGCCAGCCTGACCGGCGAAGGCGGTTCGACGCCCCATTGCTCGAGCCGACCGTCGGACAGGGCCGTCGCCGTGGGGCCGTCGAGGGCGATCCGGCCGCCGTCGATGACCACGATGCGGCTGCACAGGCCGTCGAGGAGGTCAGTCTTGTGCTCGACGATCAGCATTGCCGTCCCGGTTGCGGCGAGACCGCGCAGCGCTTCTCCAACCAGCCGCGTTCCTTCTGGATCGAGCTGCGCGGTTGGCTCGTCGAGCACGAGATGGGCAGGGCGCATCGCCAGCAGCGAGGCGAGCACCACCAACTGGGCCTGGCCCCCCGAAAGGTGCCGTGGCTCGCGTTCACGCAGATGCTCGATGCCAAGTGTCGCCAGCGCCGCCCTGGTTCGAGCAACCGTCTCTCGCGCACGGAGGCCGAGGTTCATCGGGCCCAGCGCGACCTCCTCGAAGACGGAACCACTGACCCCCGACAGCTGCGTGGCTGGGTTCTGAAAGGCGATTCCGACACGGGTCGAGAATTCGTGCAGCGGCCGGCCGGCCATGTCGGAGCCATCGATGGTCAATCTGCCGCTCAGGCCGCCACCGATGGACCCAGGCGCGAGACCGGATGCGACCAGGCAGAGGGTGGACTTGCCGGCATCGTTGGCGCCGACGACGCCAACGATCTCGCCATCGGCGAGGGTCAGATTGATCTCGTGGAGGACGGGCTCCGCATAGCCCGCATATCGATAGCTGATCCCGTGGAGGCCGAGCATCGCGTCAGATCCGCCCGCTGATCCGGGCGAGGGTGAGTGCCCCCAGCAGGGCCATGAGCCCCCAGCGCAGGACGCGCTCCCAGCGCGTATCCCGCATGGTCCACAGGAGGTGCCGCCGACCGGGTCGGCTGAAGGCGCGCGACTCGAGGGCCAGGCTGCGCTCCTCAACGTCGGTCAGGGCACCGATGATCACCGGTCCGATGAGTGGCAGCAGCCCGCGCAGGCGGGCTCGAAGGTTGCCCTCGGTGTCGAGCCCCCGCGCTCGCTGGCTTTCACCGATGACGGCGGCGCGCTCCACCAGGGCCGGAACCGCCTCGATCGTTGCCAGGGCCACGAACGCCACCCTGGGTGAAACCCCGCGTCGTTCCAGATCGAATACGAAGGCCCGCGGGTGCGTCGTCATCACGAACAGCCCAATGGACAGGGAAATGGCAAACAGCCGTACCAGTGTCTGGGCAGCGAAGTCGACGCCCTCGGCCGTCGCATCGAATGGCCCGATCGCAAACAGTACGGTCGTTCCGGCGCGCGTGAAGACGCTGACGAGCACGACGGAGATGGCGATCGGCGCGGTCAGCAGCAGCGAGACTCGTACCAGCTGACCCAGCACCGCCGCCCGATAGGCGAGGAGCAGCATCACCACGTCGAAGGCGATCGGGCCGACGTAGCCACCGGCGGCGAACGCTCCGATTGAACCGACGGCTGCGATGACCGCCTTCGTGAGCGGGTTCAGGCGATGGTATGGACTGGGCGTGGCGGGCACGAGCCGCTCGATATCACGCGCGTCCGCGGGGTCGAGATCCCCGGCCAGGATGACGGGAACCGGCGTTGACAGGGCTATTCGCTCTCCAACCCGACGGCCTTTTCGCCCTGTGGGAAGCGGGCGACGAACCGGCGCGAAAGTGTCCGGAGGATGACGAATGCGATGAAGAACTCGATCGTCTTGTCAATCGGATCAGACAGCAGACCCTGCTGGAGGACGGCAGTCTGGAGATCAGAACCAGCCTTCTGGAAGGTCGCAACCAGGAAGTCGGTACCCGTGCCGGTGACGCCGCCGAAGACGACGGCCGAAATCGGCGCCGAGATGATCGCCGACAGGATCCCGCAGAGAAGCCCCCCGATCGCGACATAGGCGACGCCGAGGTCACGGCGCACGAACAGCATCGTCACGAGTCCGATGGTCGCGCCGATGATCCCAATGGCGATCAGATATCCGACGGCCGTGAAGAAGGGGCCGGCTGCGGATGTGTCGCCGAAAAAGGTGAATGCCCCGTCCGTGTAGAAGGGTAGGATGCCGTAGTAGCCGATACCGAGAAGCACCGCCACGACGACGAGCGCGCCGAGCACGAGGCGCTGCGGGTCGGTGTTCGGGCGCCCTCGGAACCAGCCGAGCTGACCCAGGATTCCCGCTACGAAGCCAATCTCAGCGGCCACGATGGCGAACGGTGCCGCGTAGTCGGAATGGAAGGGCGCGGGCAGGACATACGTCCAGATGAGGTTTGCCAGGAGGCCTGTGACCAGACCCGGAAGTGGCCCGGCCAGGACGCCGACCAGGATGGTCCCGATGGAATCGAGGTAGATCGGGACCTTCAGCGCGGTGCCGACGGTCTGCCCGAGCACGATGTTGATGGCAATGGCAATCGGGATCAGCACGATCGTCCGCGTTTCGAATCGACCCCAACTCATGTGATTCCTCCAATCAGGTCGACCGACGAAGCCGGTCGTTCCATCTCCCTCGCTAGCGTGACATGTCGGGGGGGTCCGGCGCCAGCCTTTTCACCTCGATGGCCGTGCAGCGATCCATCACGACGGACAGACCACCCTTCACGGCGATCTCGGCCGCATCCCAGTTCACCACCCCGAGCTGGAGCCACAGGCACCTTGCGCCCGCGGCTACGGCCTCCTTCGCGTGAGGTACGCAGAGCTCGGACCGCCGAAAGACGTCGACGATGTCGATCGGTCCAGTGGCGGCCACGGCCTCGGCGAGGGATGCGAATGCGCGTTGGCCAAGCACTTCGCGCACGTTCGGGTTGATCGGAACGCATTCGAACCCCCGGTCCCGGAGATAGCGGAAGACGTCGTTCGACGGCCGACGGGGGTCTTCCGAGGCGCCGATGACGGCTATCCTGCGAGCGGCTCGCAGAACGGTGGTGATTCCCACGTCGTCGAGGATGGGAACCGGGTGGCGGCCTTCGTGGAGGTCGAGGATCGCGCGGATACGATCCCGGTCGCCTTGGTCGACCTGGAATCGAGGGCCGATCGGCATGTCTGGCATGGCCATCGATCATTGCATGGGTATGGACCGGCTGTCATACTCCGTCAAACCGGACTGGGCGACGCTCGGGACGGACCCATATTGACCGTACGCGTTGCGTCAATGCGCGCGGAATCTCGTGATTGGCAGACCCGGGAATTCCATTCTCCAGGGTGCCTAATTGGAGGAGGACAGACGTTGCGTATCTCAGGTAAGGCGGCCGCGCTGATCGTGTCGGCCGCGATCCTGG
>JBDTOF010000085.1:0-3378 GCA_039933375.1 Chloroflexota bacterium | reverse complement strand
GGCAGGGTCAACCCGAGGCGCTTGGCCAGGATTGCGGTCACGCCACGGACCTTCATCTCGCCGAACCCAGGGAGGGCGAGGAGTCGAGCCTGGAGGTCCCTGCCGTCGCGGGCCGCCGACCAGATCCGGGCTGCGTCGTTGCCATACGTCTCGGCGACGACTCGGCATAGCTGGCCGACCTTTGAGGCCATGGCGCCGGGGAATCGGTGCAGGGCAGGTCGCTCACGAAAGACCTGGTCAAGCTCGGCCGGATCCATGGCCGCGATCCGAGCGGCGTCGAGGTGGCCCAGGCGCTGCCGCAGGACGAGTGGCCCGGAGAATGCCTTCTGCACACTGACCTGCTGATCAAGGGCAAACCCGATCAGCAGAGCGAGCGGCTCGGCAGCGAGCAGGCGGTCCGCGTCCTCGTTTCCGGTCAGGAACAGGCGATCATCCGGTGTTGACATGCGAGGGATGGTACCGCGCAGCGCAGCGGGATGGCCGGGCGATCGACCGGGTTCGTTACTCCAGGACGATCCGAACGCCGTCACCATCGGAATCTTCGATATCGAGGATCGGTCCCCGACTGCCGCTCGCGACCGCCTCCTCGACGTCAGCGATGTGCTGGGCCGACAGCCCGGGCACGCGTCCGAGGGCGAACCTGCCGAGCGAGACGGGGACGCGGAGGTCGACCACCCGGCGGCCACCCTCGCGGACCTGGATCCGCGCGAAGCGCGGGGACCCGGAGTCAGCGGCTCCGCTGTCGGGCAACGGATTGGAGCCGCTGGCGCCGCCGGGTTGTCCCAGGCGACCGGCCGGTGCTGTGGCCCCGGCGGACGCGAGGGCATCGAGGATCGGGCCCGCCTCGTCTGCGGTCAGTCGCCCCTCTGCGACCAGGTTCAGGACGCGCGTGACTCCTTCGTCCATGTCAGGCCTCCTCGATCTGGGCAATCCGGCGCATGGCCGCATCGACACTGAGTTCGCCGCGCTCGAGCGCCCTGAGGACATCCATGCGGGCGACTTCCCGGCCGCCGGATCGTGATTCCTCGGATCGCGGATCGGTTGAAGACGACGCTCCCTCGGCGAACTTGGCTGATGCAGAACCTCGGACCGTGACCGATGCCGGCTCGTCGCGCGGGGCGACGACGCGAAGGTCGCCGCTCACGGATTTGAACCCGAGGCGCGTCCCTCCTGTTCCAACGATCAGGCGCTTTCGTCCGGGTCCGTTCTCCGTCGTATGGGGCAGATCGCTCTCGAGATCGCCGGTCACGGTCCGGGCCTCGATCTGGAAGTCGGCCCGGCCGACGATCGTGACGTCTCCGCTGACGCTCTGGATCTCGAACGGACCCGCCCCGCCAAGGACGGCGTCGAGCCGAATATCCCCCGAGGTCGTCCCGATCTCCGTGCGCGTGAGCTGCGGTGCACGGATGATCAGATCACCCGAGATCGAGCGCACCTTCAGTTCGATCGGTCCGGCAGCCGTGAGGCTGACATCGCCCGACACCGAATCGATATCGGTTGGTCCAGCGAGCCCCACGAGGTCGATGTCACCGGAGGCGCTGCGGATTCGCGTCGGCCCGTGGAGGTTCGTGCCCTCGATATCGCCGCTCGCCGACTCAATCGAGACCTCGGATCCCCGTGGAACCTCGATGTCCAGGTCATACGATGAGCGTCGGCCGAGCCCGAAGTTCCTCAGGTCGAATCCGACCCGCGTGGGAGCCACGAGCGAAACGCTGTCGTCGGTCGTCTCGATCTGATAGCCATCGGCAATCGCCCGTCCCGACTCCTCCCCGATCCGGACCGTGTCGCCATCGACGCCACGGATGGAAATGCTCCCGGACAGGTGCCGGAGATGGAATCGGCCCCGCTGGCCGATCCGGTACTCGGCGGTTCCGGCATCGTCCTTGATCGTCATCGAGATGTCCCTCCCAGTACGCGGATGGCGTCGGCCGCATCTTCGGCAGTCAGCTCGCGCCTCGCCAACCGTTCGAGGATTTCCTGGCGTGATGCCAGAACCGTGGCGGGGTCGGGGCTGGTCGCATCGTTGGCGGCGTCGCCATCGGCGTCATCGGCATCGCCACGCGGACCGAACCCCAGGGCCCGGACCAGCGCCTCGACACGCCCTCGAACCGTTGGATACGACAGGCTGAGCTCGCGCTCCATGTCGCGCAGATTGCCGCGCGAGCGCAGGAAGCTCTCCAGCAGGCCGAGCTGCTCGCGGCTCAGCCGGCCGAAGCGGCCGACGCTGAAATCTCCTTCCAGCGTCGATCCGCAGCTCCGGCAGTGCAGTCGAGTGACCGCGAGCTCGCCCGCGCAGACGGGGCAGGTGGAGATGACGTCGTGTGACATGGTGGTTCCTCTGTGCCGCTCAGGCGATTGGGGCTCGCCAGCCCCGAAGGCTGGCGGGCAGCGTCGCGGCGGCGCTACCTGCGACTGGTCGCTGAATCGTCGGCTGTGGCGATGACGCCCCCTCCGACTCGACCGCTGTTACCGAAAATCCCTGGACCAGTCGGCCGAGTAGGCCGCGCCATCGCAGCCCTCGAGGCTGCCATCCGATTTCCGCCATTGTCCTGATCATTGATTTCGCTCCTTGAGTCGTGCACCACATCGGTGTTGACGCAGTTATCGCACATTGGGATACATAATGTCAAGGCCCAATTTCCTAATGTGAAGTCTGACATTCACTATTGGAGATCATCGCGCGGTCTGGAACTCAGACGGGACGCGAGATATCGGCCACGGTCGACCCGGTGGCGGTGACCAGGTCTGCCGGCGAAAGCTCAACCTGGAGACCGCGGCGGCCCGCGGACACATGGACCCGCTCGAGCTCAAGCGTCGTCGCGTCGACGACGGTGCGCAGGCGGCGCGTCGTGCCGAGCGGGCTGATGCCGCCGACCACGTAGCCGGTCGCCCGCTCCGCAACCCGCGGCTCGGCCAGCGTGGCCCGGCGCGCGCCGACTGCCCCGGCAAATCGCCGGAGATCCAACTCCGCGTCAGCAGGGAGGATGGCGACCATCAGTTCGCCGTCAGCCTCCACGACCAGCGTCTTGCAGATGGCATGTGGGTCAATCCCGAGCGCCGTCGCGGCCTCGAATCCGTAGGCGGGGCGATCCGCACGCGCGCTCCCATGGCGCTCGGCTGGTTCGTAGGCGTGTACCTCGTGCGCGATTCCCGACCGCCGAAGCAGGGCGATCGCACGCGTCCCGGCGGAGCTCATCTCCGCATCGTAGACGAGCCGATCACGACGGATACGCTCGCGATCCGGTATCCTCGCGCCGCCCGCACCTTGTCCCGGCGCCGTTGAGCGCGGACGGTGAACGCGGCACATTGGAGAACGCTTGACTTTCGAATCGCTCGGCCTTTCGGCCGATCTCCTCAAGATCGTGGCCGAGGAGGGAT
>JBDTOF010000084.1:0-7610 GCA_039933375.1 Chloroflexota bacterium | reverse complement strand
CCGAGCTCAGCTCGCGCCGCGCGCCTCTTGCGCTTGGAAGGAGATTCGTTGGCCATCACCAACAGTGTGACCGCTCGGCCCGATGAGGGCCCGGTGCGGCCACGAGCCTCATCGCCGGCTCGTGGCCCGCTCCGAGCAGGCGAACTACATCGCGTCGAAGGTCTCGACCACCTGGATCGAGGCGCCGCCACCGAGGACCGGGCATCCCTTCGCCAACTCGACGGCCGCATCCAGCGAGTCGGCCTTCAGGACGCTGTAGCCGGATGGTCCGTTGGCATCGTCGGTGACCGAGCCGTCGGGAGCGATTCGGCGGGTCTTCGACGCCGGGTTGCCGCCATCGACGACGGCCCCGCCGATCGCCGCGAACCAGTCGTTCCAGGCTTGCATGACCGCGGCCCCCTCCTCCTGGGACTCGGGCATCTTGCCGCCGTGGTAGATGAGCACGTAATTCGCCATTACGAACGACCTCTTTCGGTACCTGCCTGCCGCGGCCGTTTGCCGCTGTCACTACGACAACGATCCGGCTCGGGCCGAATCGACATCGTCTCGAGGTGCTCGCCCCGTGTCGTTCGCGCGAGGCGTATGGTCCGCGCGTCGGTCCCCCCCTGCAGGAGTCGTCAGCGTGAGTCTCAAACTTCCCACGACCCATCGGCATGCGGTGAACAAGGCGCTCCTGGACGATGCTCCGCTGTCGGCTCGAATCGCCGATCGCGTCACCAGCTTCATGGGCAGTTGGACGTTCATCGGGATCCAGACCGCGATCGTTGCCCTGTGGGTCGCGGGCAACGTCTATCTCGTCTTCCACTTCGATCCATACCCGTTCATCTTCTTGAACCTCGCCTTCTCGACCCAGGCGGCCTACGCGGCGCCGCTCATCCTCCTGGCCAGCAACCGCGCCTCGATCCGCGATCGGATGACCCTCGAGCACGCAGCCAGCGAGGCCGACCTGGAGGAGAAGCAGAACGACGAACTTCTCCAGGGCAACCGCGAGATCCTCCAGCGAGTCGAGGCACTCGAGCAGCGGATCCTTCAGCTCGAGAAGAACATCCTCGCCCGGCTCAATGCGCCAGCCGGCGGCGGGGCCCTCGGCTCCGGTTCGTAGCCCCCACCGCCCCCGCTGAGGCATGATTGGGTCATCGCCGAACGACGGTCGTCCTCGGCGACGCAGCAGGGAGGCGCCAATGAACGTGGACGAGGTCGTTGCCCGGGCTCGTGCCGATAACGTCCGGCTGGTTCGATTCCTGTACTGCGACCCATCGGGCGTCATTCGGGGCAAGAACGTCCACGTCGACCGCCTGGCCAGCAAGATCCGCGAAGGAGTCGGGCTGACCCGCGCCCAGAACGCCGTCAACATGCTCGAGCAGTACGTTCCGCTCGAGGGCATGGAGCCGGTCGGCGAAATCCGGATCACGCCGGACCCGGACACGTACACGGTCCTGCCCTGGGTCCCGCGGACGGCGAGCCTGCTGAGCGACCAACTGGGCCATGACGGCCAGGACTGGGGAAGCTGCACGCGAAGCTTCCTGAAGCGGGCCATCGCGGCGGCAGAAGACCAGGGGATCCGGGTCATGGCCGCCTTCGAGAACGAGTTCTACCTCGCCGAGGAGATCGACGGCGAATATCGGCCCTACCGGGACGGTCCCGTCTACTCATCCGCGGGTATGGATCGCGCCGCGCTCGTGATGAACGACATCGTCGACGCCCTCGAGGCCCAGGACCTGGAGGTCGAGCAGGCGATCAACGAGTACGGGCCCGGCCAGCAGGAAATCGCCATCCGCTACTCGGGTGCACTCCGGGCGGCCGATAACCAGCTTAAGTTCCGTGATGCAGTCCGCGGCGTGGCGGAGGTGCAGCACGGTCTTGTGGCATCGTTCGCGGCCAAGCCGTTCGCCCATGGGGTCGGCTCGGGGGCGCACGTCCACTTCAGCCTCTGGTCGGACGATGGCGCCACGAACCTCATGTACGACGGCGATGCTGGCCCGCGACTTCTGTCGACCATCGGGCGTCAGTTCGTGGCCGGGATCCTGGACCATCTACCGGCCCTGGTCGCCCTGACCTGCCCGAGCTTCAATTCCTACGAGCGCCTCCAGCCAAGGGCGTGGGCGGGATCGACGGTCTCGTGGGGTCTGGACAATCGCGAATGCGCGGTCCGGATCGCCTCGCCGTTCCGTGGTCGCGAGGCCGAGTCCACCAACGCTGAGCTCAAGACCTGCGATCCGAGCTGCAACCCATACCTGGCCCTCGGTGGCTTGATCCTGGCCGGGCTGGACGGCATTCGCCGCGAGCTGGAACCGCCCGCCCCGGCGCTCAAGGATCCGGCGTCCATGTCCGAGGAGGAACTTGAGCGATCGGGCATCGGGCCGCTTCCTGCGACCCTGCGTGAGGCGCTCGCAACCCTGCAGGCCGACGATGTGCTCTTCCCCGCGCTCGGCGACCTGCTCGGCCGGTGCATCATCGCGGTGCGAACATCCGAGGCGGACGCGTTCGAGGCGATGTCCCCGGACGAGGCCCGGCTGGCGCACCTTCGGGTCTTTTGACCCGCTCGAAACGACACACGAGAAGCACGAAGCAACGAAACCGACGGAGGTACCGATGATCGGCAACATGCGGGTGGTGGATCTGACCCAGGTGATATCCCCGGATATGGTCATGTGGCCCGGAGCGCCGTCGCCGACCGCCGAAACCATCCTGACCGTTTCGCACGACGGCTTCTACAACCGGTTGGTCGGATTCGTCGAGCACACCGGAACGCATTTCGATGCCCCCTGTCACATGGTCGATGGAGCCGCCTTCCTCCACGAGATCGATCCAGACACGCTTGTCCGCCCGGCCGTGGTGATCGATATCAGCGCCGACATCGCAGGCGATCCCGATGGTGCCCTGTCGGTCGCCCAGGTCGAGGCCTTCGAGGCCCGCAACGGCCGAATCCCCGAGGGCAGCATCGTCCTGCTGCGGACCGGCTGGGAGGAATTCAACACGGATCCCGCGAAGTACGCCAACGTGCCGGGCCCGCTCCGGTTCCCCGGCTACGGGGTTGACGCCGCTCGGCTCCTCGTGGATGGACGCAAGGTGGTTGGGCTCGGCGTCGATACGCTCGGGATCGACACCGGCGCGGCGACCGACTTCCCGGTCCATCGCCAGGTCAGCCATCCTCGCGGGGTGTGGCATCTGGAAGGGCTGACCAACCTCCGGTCTTTGCCGCCCACCGGAGCCACGCTCTTCGTCGGCGTGCTCAACCTCAAGGATGGTTCCGGCAGCCCCGCGCGCGTCCTGGCCCTTGTCCCGTAGCACCATCGCCGACGGCCCTTCGCCGCCGGTCAACGAGCTCCTGGCCAGCATTGGGCTGGTTGATCATCATGTTCACAGCGTCGTCTCTGGTCCGGTTGACGACGCTGCCTTCCTGGCGATGGTGTCCGAATCGAACCGCCAGTCAGCGGCCGCCGCCGCGGGCATGGACACGCAGGTCGGCATCGCCATCCGGCGCTGGTGTGGCCCGCTCCTGGGCCTGCCAGCGAGTGCCCCCGCGGCCGACTACCTGGAGCGGCGCCGCGGCCTGAGTAACGAGGCGGTTGCCGCAGTGCTGCTGCCCGCGGCGGGCTTTGCGCGCCTTTTGGTTGACACGGGATACCGGGGCGAGGAGCTTGTTCCGGTCGATGCGCTTGGCCAGCTGGCCGGTGCCGCCACGGGCCGGATCGTTCGCCTCGAGGCACTCGCGGAGCGGGTGGCGACCAGCGGCGTTTCAGCCACTGGGTTCCGCGAGGGGTTCGTCGACGCCCTCCAGCAGGAATTGGCCACGGCCGTCGGGCTCAAGTCGATCATCGCCTACCGCGTCGGTCTCGACTTCGACCCGGATCCGCCGACCGCAGCAGAGGTGGACCACCACGCAGGGACCTGGTTCGAGGCGATCCAGGCCAGCGGCAGCGCGCGGCTCGTTGACCCGGTCATCCTGCGGTTCGTCCTGTGGACCGGGGCCCGGACCGGGCGCCCTCTCCAGGTCCATGCCGGGTACGGGGACCCGGACCTGAACCTGTTACGTGCGGATCCGCTCCGGATGACCGATTTCCTGCGGGCCACCGAGGACGTCTGCCCGGTGCTCCTCCTGCACAACTATCCCTACCACCGCAACGCCGGCTACCTCGCGCAAATGTTCGCCCACGTGTACTTCGATGTCGGACTGGCCATCAACTACACCGGGGCCCAGGGCGGCCAGCTGATCGCGGAGAGTCTCGAGATCGCTCCGTTGACCAAGATCCTGTTCTCGTCCGATGCCTGGGGGGCGCCCGAGCTGCATCTGCTGGGCAGCTGGTTGTACCGTCGGGGCATGGCCCGTGTCATCGGCGGCTGGGTTGCGTCAGGCGACTGGTCTCTCGAGGACGCTGACCGGACGATCAAGCTGATTACTGGCGAGAACGCCCGCCGCGTGTACGGCCTGGACTGATCCGCACGCCCTTCCGAGTGCGGTACCCTCATGGAGCTGCGCGGTACGCGTGGGCTCAATACGCGTCCGAACGTTCTGCTGGAGGGCACACATGAAACGGAAACTGGCCGTCATCGTCGCAAGCGCCGCCGTGGTGTTTGCGGCCTGTGGTGGATCCTCGGGTGGCGGGGACAAGATCAAGATCGGTGGCGGGTTTGCGCTGACCGGTGACGAGTCCGCCCTGGACCTCCCGGCCGCGAACGGAGCCAAGCTCGCCATCAAGGAAATCAACGCCGCCGGCGGCGTCCTTGGGAAGCAGATCGATTTCATCGTCCATGACAGCCAGTACAAGATGGATGTCACGGCCCAGACTGCCAAGCAGTTCGTCGAAGAGGACAAGGTCCAGGCGATGATCGGCTACACGGACACCGACTCGGTGCTCGCCGCCGGCCCGACCTTCCAGGCGGCTGGCATCCCGTTCATCACCGTTGGAGCGACCTCGCCCAAGATCCCGTCGCAGGTCGGGGACGTGATGTTCCTCGCCGCCTTCGGCGACAACGTCCAGGCAGCCGCTGGCGCTGAATTCGCGCTCAACAAGTTCGGCAAGAGCGCCTACCTGCTGTGGGACAAGGGCGTCGAGTACACGACCCTCCTCGGGGCGTACTTCAAGGCACGCTACACCGAAGCCGGCGGCACCATCGTCCTCGAGGACTCGTACGACGACAAGGCGACGGATTTCTCGGCCCAGATCGCCAAGATCAAGGCCCTGTCGCCCCAGCCGGACTTCTATTACATCGCCGCAATGCCGTATAACATCGGCCCGCTGGCAAAGCAGATGCGAGATGCCGGACTGACCGGACCGATCGTCGGTGGCGACGGCTACGACACTCCGGACCTCGTGAGTGTCGCCGGCGCAGCCGCCAACAACGTCTTCTTCACGACCCATGCCCTTATGGACTCCACGGGCGGCACGGACGGGATCAAGAAGTTCATTGCTGCGTACAACGCGGAATACGGCCACGATCCGGAGAACGCCTTCGCCGCCCTCGGATACGACACGGCCTACCTGATCGTCGATGCGATCAAGCGTGCCGGGTCAATGGACTCCAAGAGCATTCTGGCCGCGATCGGGTCGACCAAGGATTACCCCGGAATCACCGGCGCCATCACGTTTGCAGAGGGCTCACATGTTCCGCAGAAGGGCGTGACGATCATCGACGTCGAGGACCAGAAGTTCACCCTCGGCGCGGAAGTCGTGCCGGAGGTCGTTCCGGCTCCGTAGCCATCGGGCCCACGCGGCCTCAGCTTGTCCGTTCAACGACCGCCCCCGGCTCCGCCGGGGGCGGTCTGATTCTCAGCTCAGTTGGGGCGTCGCCCGCTGGTCAGCCGCCGGAGCGGAGGCCAGGCCATCATCCGCTTCAGCGTCAACTCGTCGTGGCCCAGGATGCCGCTGGGCCGGAAGATGATCACGGCGATGAAGAAGGTTGCCAGCAGGATCCCGCCGAGACCGTACAGGAGCGTGGCTTCCTCGATCCGTCGGAGTGCCTCCGCAAGAGCGAGGACCACTCCAGTCCCGATCACCGCGCCGCTGACCGAGCCCATGCCGCCGACGACCAGCATCGTGATGACCCGGAACGTGAGGTCGAAGTAGAAGACGGTCGGCGAGAACGACGTGATGAAGTGGGCATACAGCGAGCCGGCGACGGCCATGAAGAACGCCCCGGTCACGAACCCGACGAGGCGCGGCCGCAGGATCGAGATGCCGATCGATCGGGCGGCCCAGCGGTCGGCCTTCTGCGCGAACATCGCCCGCCCGTATCCCGAGAACTTGAGTCGCCAGGCGACGTACACGGTGATGATCGCCCAGCCCCACGCCCACCACAGGTTCGTATACGGAGTGACGTTGGAGAAGGTCCGCGACCCGCGCGTGATGTCATCTGCGTTGAACAGGATCACGCGCACGATGACGAGGAAGCCGAGCGTCGCGACCGCCACGAAATGCCCTGACAGCCGCATCAGCACGGCACCGACCAGGCTGGCGACGACCACCACCACTGCCCCCGCGATGAGCGTGGCCAGCATGAACCCGATGGGGAATGGACCGATCATCCCGTCGAGATGAACGCCCGCGAGCCACCCCGGCAGGTTCGGCAGGTACTCCGCCTTGGTCGCCAGGGGCAGGGTCAGGATCGCCGACGTGTAGGCCCCGATGGCCATGAACCCGATGTGGCCGAGGGAGAACACCCCGGTGAAGCCACTCGCCAGGTTCAGGGCCTGGACCAGGATGATGAAAATGGCGAAGTTGACCACGAGGCCCTGCCAGAACGCCAGTCCGGACATCTCGAGCCCGGCAAGGAGCGCGCTCATGATCGCGAGCCCGACGACGATCCGGCGCGACGGGAGCATGGCGCTCATGGCACGTCCTCACGAGCGCTGCCGCCGAGGATCCCGTTCGGGCGGAAGAGCAGCATCAGGATCAGGAATAGAAAGACGATCGCGTCGCGGTAGCTGCCGAGGGCGCTCGGAAAGATCGTGGCAAGCGCATCGTGGACCTCGGGCGAAACCGACCCCGCGGGCAGGATGCTGGCAATGCCGCCGAGCGCTGTGGGGATCACTTCCAGGAATCCGAGGGCGTAGGCACCAACGACGGCTCCCGGGATGCTGCCGAAGCCACCGATGACCGCGGCGATGAACGCCTTGAGGACGGGCGTGAAGCCGAGGTATGGGTTGATCTGGCCAGCCTGGGAGGCATACAGGAGGCCGGCGATGGCGGCCAGGGCCGCGGACAGAGCGAAGGCACTGGCCACCACCCGGTTGATCTTGATCCCGACCAGCTGCGCGGCCGGCAGGTCATCCGCGGCGGCATGCATGGACAGTCCGGTCCGCGTCTTGTTCAGGAAGAGCATCACGATGGCGAGCAGGATCACGCCGCTCACGAAGCTGACGACGTTGACCCGCGGAATCGTCACCGCCCCGATTGCCACGACCCCCTGCAGGACATCCGGGCTGGGAAACGCGATCTGAATCGGTTGGCTTGCGAAGCGGGTCGCGAGCAGGGTTCCGTTCTGGAGGATCTGCCCGACCGCGAACGAGGTCAGAAGCATCGCGACCTCGGGACCGCCACGGATTGGGCGGTACGCGATCCGCTCCATCAGGAGTCCGACGACCACGGTCCCCAGGACCATGACCACGA
>JBDTOF010000083.1:0-2896 GCA_039933375.1 Chloroflexota bacterium | reverse complement strand
GCTAGCCGACGTAGCGGTTCTCTTCATAGCACCAGGTGAAGCCGTCGCCGACCGGCATCGAGTGGATCACCGGGTGGCCTTCGGTCAGTGCGTGGCGCCGGGCATCGCCGGCCTGCGATTCGCAGCACCCGACATGGCCACAGGTGGCGCACATCCGGAGGTTGTAGTTGCTGCCGCATTCCTCGCACCGATCCCGGGAAGGCTCGGGCGTGGAGGAAGGGACGTGATCGCAGGCGGTCTTGGTGCCGCTGAGCATTCGGAGGAGGTTCATGCCGGCATCATCGCCGCGAGGCGGGAACCCGGCTGTGAGCTGGCACACGACAAGCGCATCGGACGCTATCCGTCCGCGAGTTCGGCGAGGCGCTCCGCGTCGCGAATCAGGACGCGGTGCTTGTCCATGTCCAGCAGGCCGTCCCGACGGAGGTCTCCGAGCGTGTGGGCCAGGGTTTCACGTGTGGTCCCGACCATCTCCGCCAGTTCCTGTTGCGTCAGCCGCGCCTCGATCACGGTTCCGCCCGGCGCCGCCATCCCGAACCGAGCGGCCAGGTCCAGCAGCCGACGAGCGAGACGCTGGTCCACGCGTCGGTACGCCATCGCCTCGAGGGCCTGTTCGGCCGACTGAAGGCGCCTCGAGAGGTGCCCGATGATGTTCACGCCGATCAGCGGGAATCGTTCGATGAGCTTCCGCAGTTCATCGGGCGTGATCGTGCAGATCACGCCGTCATCCAGGGCCTCGGCGTAGGCCTCGGGGATCCGGTCCTGGCCGAGCATGCTCATGTCGCCGAGGATCGTGCCCTTCTCGTAGATATCGAGGGTCAGCTGCTTGCCGTCCGCCCCGAGCCGGTACACCCGTACTCGGCCCTTCTTGATGATGTGGATCCGGTCGGGCGGGTCGTCCGGGGCCAGGATCTGCTGGCCCCGCTTGCAGTGCGTCATGGTGGTTGCGTGGCCGATCGCCTCGATATCGGCGTCCGAGAGTCCTTCGAACAGGGCGAGCTCACTCAGCAGGCCGAGTTTTTCCGAGAGTGATCGCTGATATCCGTCGTGAGTCATCGTGTGCCGTCCAGTTGGAGGATACGCCCGGGACCGAACAACGGCCCGATATCAAGGCCAAGCCTCGCATACAAGGAAGCCGGAAGTCCGATATCGGCTAGATACAGGCGGCCTGTCTTCGAGGACGCTTCGGGCCCCAGGAGCCCGATCTTGGGAAGCGCGAGCGTCACGGTTGCTATGGCCACGATCGCCGGATTGGCCGCCGCTCCCGTGTCCGGGTTGAGCCCGGTCGGGACGTCGAGGCTGACCACGGGCCGGCCCGAATCCCCGATGAGGCCCACCAGGCGGCCGACCTCGTCGCCCGGTGCCCCCGATGCGTTGTAGCCGAGCAGCGCATCAACGATGAGGTCAGCCCGCCCGAGGACATCGATGAGCTCGTCATCCGAGAGGTCGAACGTTGCCACGCAGCAACTGGCATTCATGGCGATCAGTGTCGCCAACTGGTGCCGGCCGGCCTCGGACATTCGCAGCGCGGGACGCGCCAGGACGACCCGGACCCAAGCGCCACGATTGAGCAGATGTCGAGCCGCGGCGAGCCCGCCGGCGCCGTTGTTCCCAGGGCCCACCGCGACCACGACGAAGCGATCCCGCAGATCGCCGCCGAGCTCCAGGCGGACGACCTCCGCGAGGTGCGAGCCGGCCTGCTCCATCATCTGGAGGAGGGTCACCCCGAATTCGGAGATCGCCAGGCGATCCACCTCGGCCATCTGGGCCACGGTCACCGAGGGTATCGACGAAGCCGGCACCGACGGTGCGGGCACGCGTGCAGGCGGATCGGCAACCGGCGCTTGGGCATTGGGCGTCATGGACGCAGGCTACGACCTCCGCGGCGGTTCGGATGTGTGCCCGATCACGATGAGCGTCAGCGCCACGCCTCGAGCCCCAGTGCGACATCCGCCGCAGAGCGCCAGCTCGTGGCGCCTTCCGCCGCAGCGGCTTCGAGGTCCAGGATCGTGCCGTGCTGGCCCTGTCGTCCGGCCCATTCCTCGGCATGCGCGAGCGAACAGAGCATCACGGTCGGCGTGCAGAAATCCGCCCGCATGTCCGCGCCGCCCGCGGAGAGCCAGAGACGGACCGGTTCGTTCGCCGGAGCCTCGCCGCCGACGACCTCGACCTCGATCTCGCGGTCGCAGACCGCGCACGATGTTGCGAGCCGAGCGTCGGTTCTGAGCGCCGCGGGGATGCCCAGGGCATCGAATGCGCACCAGGTCCGATAGTCGTGTCCGCTCATCGTCAATCCATGGGGCCCGTCGGCGATGGTCAGCCCGGCAGCGCCAAGCACCCGACCCGATGCGTCGCGATCGATCCGGCCAGCGGCCCCGAGCCGGTCGAGCGCGGCATCGACGGCGTCGGGTTCGAAACCGCTCATGGCGATCAGATCCGCCGGGTCCACCGGCTTGGGCTCGCGAACCAGGGCCGCAAAGGCGAATTCGCGCAGCCGCGCCGACGGCTCGTCGTCTCCAGCGAGGAAGACTGGTTGCTGGCCGGCCCAATTCGTTTCCTGCATGGGCCGCAGGCTACCGGATCTGACGGATGTGGGACCCGCCACAGCAGCGGCGGAGCGCGCGTCTAGCGGTCACCTCGTCGCGGCGCCCGTCGTTTCCGGCATCATGGGCAACATGACCGATCAGCGGCTCCGAGTTGTGATCGCCGAGGATTCGGTGCTGCTGCGAGAGGGGCTGGCCCGGCTCATTACCGACGCCGGTTCCGAGGTCGTCGCCAAGGTCGGCGACGGGCCAAGCCTGGTGGAAGCCGTGGTCCAGCATCGACCCGACGTCTCGGTGGTCGATGTCCGGATGCCTCCGACGCAGCGGGACGAGGGCCTCCGCGCCGCGATCGAGGC
>JBDTOF010000082.1:0-3974 GCA_039933375.1 Chloroflexota bacterium | reverse complement strand
CGGTCGATGTCGGCAGCTCGCGGGGCGATCCGTGCGTCCGCCAGGTCGTGCAGGGTGTCCCGCAGAAGAACCTGCTCGTTGGTCAGTCGATTCCCAGGATTGAGCGTGCTCACGATGGCCATCGTACAGGGTGATGGGTTCCCCAATCGATTTTCGCGGGGTACCCTGACAGCCGACGACCGGGCCCCGTTGCGGGGGCATCAGGATCGATCCGTCCGGGGGGCTCACGATGGATCAGCCGCTTCTCGCGATCTTCGCCATTGCCGTGATTGCCGGCCTGCTCGCATCGGTCGCCATCCTGCGAGCGTCGCGCCGCCCCAAGGAGAGCCCGTTCGCGGCCGCGACCGAGGGGTCCAAACGCTGTCCGAACTGTGGCCTCGGGAATATGTCGACCGACGCAACCTGCGCAAGCTGCGGAACGGCCCTGCCGGGCTGATCGACCGCTGGAGCTGCTACTGCACCATCGGCAGCTGGCGCCCCTGGAGCTGTCGCGGGTCAATCGATTCGGCCAGCAGTTCGGCGATGTCGATCGCGCGGACCTCGCCACCCGCGTTCGCGTCTGATGCCTCGAGACCGTCCTTCATCATCGTCATGCAGAACGGGCACTCGGTCGCAACGGTGCCCGCGCCGGTAGAGAGCGCCTGGCTGGTGCGCGAGGCATTGATCCGCGTCCCGCGCGTCTCCTCCATCCACATTCGCCCGCCGCCGGCTCCGCAACAGAACGTGTTCCGCCCGTTCTTGTCCATTTCGACGAGATCGAGACCGGGGACCGCGGCGAGGACGTCCCGCGGCTCCGCAACGACGTTGTTATTGCGGGCCATGTAGCACGAATCATGGAGGGTCACCGATCGCCGGGGGCCGGCGTCGTCATCGATCACCTTCAGGCGCCCATCACCCAGGAGCTCCTTGAGGAAGGCCGAGTGGTGGATGACCCTGAAGTTGCCTCCCAGCTGCCCGTACTCATTGCCGATCGTGTTGAAGCAGTGGGGGCAGGCCGTCACGATCGTCTTCTCGCCCATTCGATATCGGTTGAGCGTCTCGACGTTGCCACTTGCCAGCATCTGGAACACGTAGTCATTGCCCATGCGTCGAGCGGGATCGCCCGTGCAGGACTCCTCCTGGCCGAGAACGGCGAAGTTCAGCCCGGCTGCACTCAGGCAGGTCGTGAACGCCCGAGCAACCTTCCGGTTGCGCTCGTCGAATGCGGCCGCGCAACCGACCCAGTACAGGACATCCAGCTCGCCGAGCTTACCGGCGGCGGCGACGTCGGCGACGATCGGGACTTCGAACGGGAGCCCCTTCGTCCAGTCGAGGCGCGATGCTGGCGGCTGGCCCCACGGGTTGCCGACGCCCTCCATGTTCCGGAAGGCGCTGTTGAGTTCCGCCGGGAAACGGGAGTCCTCGAGGACCAGGTTTCGACGCAGCCCGACGATCTTGTCGACGTGCTCGATGAGGACCGGACAGGCCTCGACGCAGGCACCGCAGGTCACGCAGTCCCAGACCGCGTCGTACGGAATGGCGTTGTCCACGATCGGGAGAGACAGGCGCGCTGGATCCGGCAGTCGATCGTCGCGCCCGATTTCCTGGCGGATGAGCGGAGAGTTCGGGATGAGATTGATGCCGATCTCGGCGCCCTCCGACATCGAGCGAATGCCCATGATCAGCGCGCGAGGATCGAGCGGCTTCCCCGTCTGCGCCGCGGGGCAGGCCTCCGTGCATCGCCCGCACTCCGTACAGGTGAAGCCATCGAGCATGTCCTTCCAGCCAAGATCCTGAAGGGTCCGCAGGCCGAACGTCGCGTCCTCCGCCTCCAGGTCCAGGGCCGGCAGCTGGCCCCGAGGCTCGAGCTTCCGGAACCAGACGTTCACGAAGGCCGTGTAGACATGGAAGTGCTTGTTGAACGGGATGTAGATCAGGAAGCCGCTCAGGACGAAGACGTGGCCCCACCACAGGCCAACGAACCCTGACTCGTTGATCTCCGGGCTCAGCGATCGGAACGGGATGGCAACGGCGTTGGCGATAAACGCGCCGGTCACGTCGCCATAGCGCGCCGCCTCGAACGCCTGGGCGAAGAATTCCGTCGACACGACGAGCGTGATGAGGGTCAGGACGATGAGGCTCGTCCTGGACAGGTGGAGCCGCTTCGGGTGGCTCACCAGCCGGCGGTAGAAGGCATACGCGGCAGCCGCAAGGGCGCCGATGGCGACGACGTTCTGGACCCCGACCAGGAATGTCCAGATCAAGCCATCAAACGGCCAGCCAACGACTGCCTCGAGCAATCCGCCGGTCACGGCATTGGCGTTCCCGATCAGGAGCACCGTCGAGCCGAGGAAGAGAAGGTAGTGCATGGCTCCGACCCGCAGCTCGCGGAACATCCGGACCTGGAGCAACGTGTAGCGCAGGATCCCGAAGGCACGGAGACCAACCCGATCCAGGCCCCGCGGACCCCCTGCCCGGGCTGCCTGCATGACCCGGACGTGGCGGACCACGACCAGGCCGAACACGAAGAAGGCGCCCCAGAAGATCGGGAAGATCAGCGGGTAGGCCGGAATGTGCTCGAATGTCGGGAACATCAGCTGACGGACTCCTCGCCCCGATCGTACGCGACGGACCCGACCCGGCGCGCGGCGTCATGGTCATGGGGACCGGCGAGCGTCTCGATGGCGTGGGCGAGGACGGGTTCGATCGCTGCGAGTGACTCGGTCGCAGCACCGGGACTGCCCGGCAGGTTCACGACGAGGGCGCGGCCCACGACACCAACCACGGCCCGGGACAGGTCGGCGAGCGGCGTGGATTGCCTCCCGGCCGCCCGCATCGCCTCGGCGAGGCCCGGGATTTCGTAGGCCAGCACGGACCGCGTCGCCTGCGGAGTGACGTCCCGTGGCGTGAGCCCAGTCCCCCCGGTCGTGAAGATGATCGCGTGCTCCACGGCGGCACCAACGAGCTCCGCGGCAATGAGCGTCGCCTCATCGGGTACGACGGACCGGCTGACGTCCGCCCCCAGCTCGGACATGCGGGCAGCGAGCACCTCCCCGGATCGGTCCTCGCGCACGCCGGCCACGACACCATCACTGATCGTGATCACGCGGACGCGCGTACCGCTGGGCAGGCGCGCCGGCTGCGGACGTTCCAACCTCTCAGCCCTTGCGAATGCGCCCGGCCGAACGTTCGCCGGGTCGGCGCGCCGGTCGGTGCTGGGGCTCCGCCGGCGAACCGCCGCCGGTTGCCGGGGATTCGCGATGCCACTCACCACTCTGGCCGCCGGACTTCGAAACCAGTCGGACCGCCTCGATCTCGACGCCACGCTCGACGCCCTTGACCATGTCGTAGACCGTCAGGGCTGCGACCGATGCGGCGGTGAGCGCCTCCATCTCGACGCCAGTTGGTCCAATGGTGGCCGCCTCGGCCCGGATCCTGAGCCCACCGGCAGCACGATCGGGCGTGATCGTGACCACGAGGTCGGTCAGTGCGAGCGGATGGCAGAGCGGAATGAGGTCGGACGTTCGCTTGCCGCCCATGACCCCGGCCAGCTCGGCGACACTGAAGACATCTCCCTTGGCCGAACGTCCATCGATCACCATCGACAAAGTCTCGGGCGAGAGGCGCACGAACGCCTCGGCAACAGCCCGTCGGGCGGTCGGGGGTTTGGCGCTGATATCCACCATCCGGGGGCGCCCCGAGCGATCGATATGGGTGAGCCTTCGTCGTTCGGAGCGCGGAGCGGGGCCTCGGTCCATGGGTCCTCCTGTTGGCGCCATCATGCCCGACGCGTGTGGTTGGGGGTGTTCAGGGCCGGTCGAGCCACAGCAGCTCAACCGCTCCGCCGGCCAGGTGATGATCAACGGACTCCGGGATCACGGCCAGCGCGTCCGCCTCCGCGAGCGCGGACAGGACGTGACTCCCCTGGCCGCCGGGGCCTCCGGCAAGTCGGACGACGACGCGGCCATCGGCATCCCGGACGGGGCTCCCCTGGG
>JBDTOF010000081.1:0-1805 GCA_039933375.1 Chloroflexota bacterium | reverse complement strand
CGATGTTCGACCAGATTGCCCGAACCTACGATCCGCTCAACGCGCTGATCTCGGGCTTCCAGGAACCTCGCTGGCGGTCACGTCTTGTGGCGTCGTGCGGGCTCGGGCCGGGGATGGCGGCACTCGATGTTGCCACGGGCACCGGCGCGGTAGCGAGGGACCTTGCCAGGGTGGTCGGCTCGACAGGGCGCGTGGTCGGCGTGGACATCTCCCCTGGCATGCTCGAGATCGCTCGATCAAGGGCCGCGACGGGCACCGGTCCCGGGGCGCTGCCGGTGAGTTCCTACGTGGTTGGCGATGCAATGGCTCTGCCAGTCGAGGATGGGGCGTTTGACTCAGCCACGATCGCCTTCGGCATGCGCAACCTGCCCGACTACGAGCGCGGCTTTTCGGAGATGACACGGGCCGTCAGGCGTGGTGGTGTCGTGGCCTGCCTGGAGATCGCCAGACCCGCATCGGTAGTCGGCCGACTGGGCCGCATCTGGTTCGAGCGGGTGGTGCCGAGCATCGGATCGCTGGCCGGCCAGGGTGATGCATACCGCTACCTCGTGGCGAGCGTTCGAGCGTATCCCGAGCCCGCGCAGATCGCGGAGGTCATGAGCCGCGCCGGGCTGGTTGACGTTGCCTGGACCCCGATGACCTTCGGGATGGTCACGCTGCACACGGCCCGCCGCCCCTAGAAGTGCGCGGCGGGCCCCAAATCCCGTCAAGTACGATCCCGGGTCGTGGTATCCGGCTCGCGAGACGGATTCGGCCCCATCTACGACCCCGGGTCGTGTAAGGCTCGATCCGGCTCGCTGCAACGGCTGACAGGTGCCGGTTCACACTCGGATTGTGTTCAGGCAAGGGTTCGGGACGCGTCGTCGGCCCGCAATGCCTGGCGGAACCGCGCCCACCACGATCCCGGATCGTAGATGGCACCCGCCAGGGCCGGTGTGGCACGGCATGTGGTGCGGCTGGCGCGGCCGGTGTGACCGGCGGTGGGCCTCGGGGGCGGCGGGCCGGGGGGCGGCCTCGGGGGCGGGCCGGCTAGCGCGGGGCCTACCCAGCGACGAGCGGCTAGTTCTTGGACGCCTCGAGGGCCTTGCGCGCCGAGTCCCAGTCTGCGCGGAACTGAGCGATGCCCTTGTCGGTGAGTGGATGTCGGACCATCTGCTGGAAGATTTTGAACGGGATAGTGGCGATGTGGGCGCCGGACAACGCCGAGTCGGTCACGTGGCGCGGGTGGCGAATCGACGCGGAGAGCACCTCGGCCTCCATCTCGTGGAAGCGGATGATGTCCGAGAGCTCCCGGATGACGATCATCCCCTCTTCATTGATGTCATCGAGGCGTCCAACAAACGGTGACAGCAGGGAGGCGCCGGCCCGCGCCGCGAGCAATCCCTGGTTCGCGGTAAAAATCAGCGTGCAGTTGGTCGAGATGCCCTCGGCCGCGAACCGACTGATCGCCTCGAGGCCGGTCTCGGACATCGGCACCTTGACCACGATGTTGTCCGCGATCTTGGCGAAGTGGCGACCTTCCTTGAGCATCCCGTCGACGTCGTCGGCAACGACCTCAGCGGAGACCGGCCCATCGGTGATCGTGCAGATCTCAGCCAGAACCTCGTCATAGGTCTTGCCAGAGGTGCGGGCGAAGAGACTCGGGTTGGTGGTGACGCCATCGAGGACGCCCCAGCGGGCGACGGTGCGGATTTCTTCGATGTCGGCGGTGTCAAGAAAGAGTTTCATGAGTAACGGACTCCAGTGCGAGTCGCCGGAATACGGATCGACGGCGGGTGAGCGGCGATTCTACGCCGACCCGCCGC
>JBDTOF010000080.1:0-3634 GCA_039933375.1 Chloroflexota bacterium | reverse complement strand
TGGAGGCGCTGCTGAACGGCGACCCGAACGTTGTCGAGAGCCGACATGTCACCGAACAGCCGGATGTTCTGGAAGGTGCGGGCGATCCCGGCGCGGGCGACGGCGTGGGCCGGCAGCTCCGTGATATCGGTCCCGAGGAGCCGGATCGTCCCCGTCGTCGGTCGAACCATGCCCGACAGGAGATTGAAGAGGGTGGTCTTGCCCGCGCCGTTCGGCCCGATGACTCCATGGATCGATCGTGGCGCAAGACGGAGTTCGTATCCGGACAGCGCGACGAGGCCGCTGTAGCGCTTGCTCAGATCGGAGACTTCGAGGATCGGCGACGAATCATTCGGGACGGCCGTGTCCGCCGGGGCCATCCGCGAATCCTCGAGGCTGGAGGTTGTCTCCACCGGCGCTCCTCGTGCCAATCGTGCCCTCGGCTGAGCCCGGTTGAGGTCAGCTGGTCTGCCGCAGATGATATGCGGCACGGCGCCCCCCGGGGAGCGCCGCGCCGTTTTCGAGGGGCGGCCGGGGATCAGTGGCCTTTGCCGTTGGCGGGGATCACCGGGCACTCGAACCACTTCGCGGGCGTCGACGCGATCGTGAGCATTCCCTGCTGGGCATACCACTCGACCTGTTCGGCGCTGGTCAGCTGGGTCGGGGTCACGCCGGCCGACCACGTCACCGGCAGGACCATCCAGCGGCCGCCGTTGTAGTCGCGATCTCCGGGCTTCGCCTCGGCCACGTTGATGAGGCCACTCCCAAGGGCGTAGATGCGGTCGAACGAGGACGCCGGTGCGCCCGTGCCTGAGAAGTCGGTCGGAGTGCCGACCGTGCGATAGCGAACGTCGTCCACATAGAAGGCCAGCGATGGTGGGCCGCCGGCGGCGACCGCCGATGCACCAACGGTCAGCAATAGCGCGCCGGCCGTGATGGCCGAGGCAAGGCGTCGGAACATGATGGGAACCTCCTGGTCCGACCGGTTTGGCTGGTCGGAGCGCCGGCCCCGCAGGGATGCGAGAACTGTCCTGAGCCTCGCTCCCAGCCGAAGACAGCTCGATGACGCAGCGTCACGGAGGTGTCACGGTTGTCCTGCAGGCTTCGCCGGGCGATGATCGCTCTCATGCCGCGCCCACAGCCCGCCCCGATCCTCGTCGTGGATGACGATCCGAAGATCGTCGCGCTCGTCCGCGCCTACCTCGAGCGAGAGCGTTTCCGGGTCGTGACCGCTGGAGACGGGCGCACGGCCCTCCGGATCATCGAGCAGGAGACACCGCGGCTGGTGGTTCTCGACCTGATGATCCCCGAGATCGATGGTCTGGCCGTCATCCGCCGGGCGCGGGCGATGGGTGACGTTCCGATCCTCATCCTGTCGGCGCGTGGATCGACCGGCGACCGCATCCAGGGTTTGTCCGAGGGCGCGGACGATTACCTGCCCAAGCCGTTCTCGCCGGCCGAACTGGTGGCTCGGGTCCGGACGATCCTCCGACGGACCGAGCGAGACAGCCCCGATTCCATTCACCCGGACGTCCGCTACGTGTCCGGCGACCTGGAAGTCGACGTTGCTCGGCACACGGTTCGTGTCGCCGGCAATCCAGTGGTCCTGAGCGTGCTCGAGCTGCGCCTTATCACGGCACTCCTGGCCGCGGACGGGAGAATCCTCAGCCGTGATCAACTGCTGGATGCGATCCACGGCGTCGGCGAGGCCGAGGTGACCGACCGGGCCATCGACGTATACGTCAAGCGACTGCGTGAGAAGCTGGGCGATGATCCGGCGGCGCCGCGCTACGTGGCGACCGTGCGGGGAGCGGGATATTCCGCTGCGAGTCCGGTCCAGCGCCTGGAGGCCGGATCATGAGAATCCGCGGCGGAATCGCGGCCCAGATCGCCGTGGCCTCACTGGTCGTTGCCGGGATCGGCGTGGCCGTCGTGGCGATCGGGGTCCTGCGAGTCGGGGCCGAGTCCTTCGCCGCCCTGATGGTCGCCGCCGGAGAGACCGCCGACCACGCCCACGAGATGTTCGACACGAGCGTGACCCTCGTGTTCGGCCTGGCCCTGGGGATCGCGGCCCTCGTCGCGATCGCTTTGGCGGTCGTCCTCGCGCGGATGCTCGCCCGCCCGATCCAGCGAGTGGCCCGCGCCGCGGGACGGGTTGCCGCGGGAGACCTGACCGCCCGGGTTCCCGAAGAGGGGCCCAGGGAGGTTCGCGCCCTGGCCGCGGCCTACAACACCATGGCTGAACGTCTCGAGGAGCAGGAGATGCTGCGCCGGGAATTCGTGGTAAATGCTTCTCACGAACTCCGGACGCCGCTCACGAACCTGCAGGGGTATCTCGAAGCCCTGCGCGACGGCGTGCTGCCGCCGGACCCGGCGCTGTTCGATTCCCTTCGCGAGGAGGTCGATCGACTGGGCCGCCTCGCGTCTTCGCTGGACATCCTGGCCGGGGCGGAAGGCGAGCGGCCACAGCCGATGGCTGTCGACATCGCGGCCCTGGTCCGGTCGGCCGCGGAACTTGCGGCCCCGGCTCTGGCCCGTCGGTCCGTCGACCTCACCATTGATGCTGCCGACGGCCTGCTGGTTCACGCGCGTCCGGACGAGCTCGCCCAGGTGATGGCCAACCTGCTCCAGAACGCCGTGCGCTACACCCCATCTGGCGGGTCGGTTCGTGTCGAAGCCACCCGCGCACCCGACGGCGTCCTGGTTCGGGTTGCCAACACCGGCTCCCATATCCCGGCGGAGGACCTGCCACGAGTCTGGGAACGGTTCTACCGCGTCGAGAAGTCCCGGGCGAGGGAGTCTGGCGGGGCAGGCGTCGGGCTGGCTATCGTCAAACGGCTCATCGAGGATGCCGGTGGACGCGTCGGCGCCTCCTCGGACGCGGCCGCGACGACATTCTGGTTCCGGATCCCTGCCGCGGGCTGAGCACATGACCTCGTGCCCGTCATCGGGGAGTCATGTGGGGGCCGCATCCTGTAGGGCATGAACCTGATCGGCGACCTCGAGCGCCTCTTCGCAACGAGCCTGTACCCAAACCGCGTCCCGATCGCCATCGGGGTTGCCGTCGCAGCGGTGCTGCTGCTGATCGTTGCCCGCCGGCGCGGCTGGTTCGCGGCCGCCCGCCGACACCCCGGCCGGACGACCATCGTCGTGGTCCTCGCCCTGGCCATCGGGCTTCCCAGCGCCTGGTACCTCGGCTCGCCGCTCATCATCCGGACCTCGCTCAATGAACCGGCACCGACCGTCGCGCCGGCGACCCCGGCGCCCGCGACCGTGACCGCTCCGGCCACGCAGGCGCCCGAGCAGCCCACCCCAACACCCGGTCTCGCGGCCGAGCGGACCGGAACGTTCACCGGCGCCGACGACTTCCACTTCGGCAGTGGAACGGCATCGCTGATCGAGACGGCGCCGGGTACGTGGACCGTCCGGTTCGAGAACTTCTCGGTGCGAAACGGCCCCGACCTCTACGTCTACGTATCGTCCGACTCGGCGGGCTACGCGGACGATGCGCTCGAGGTCGGCAAGCTCAGGGCGACCGACGGCAGCTTCAACATGGACCTGCCCGCCGGCGCGATGCCAGATGCCCCGGCCAGCATCGTCATCTGGTGCAAGCAGTTCGCCGTCCAGTTCGCGGTCGCCCCGCTCGGGGGCTGAT
>JBDTOF010000079.1:0-4753 GCA_039933375.1 Chloroflexota bacterium | reverse complement strand
TCGGCAGCCGATCCCGGCACCTCGGCTGATGCCGCGCCGCAGCCCGGACAGAAGTTCGAGCCCGCTGGCACCGGCCTTCCGCAATCCACGCAAGGAACTGCACCACTGAACATCTCATGCCCCCTCGGTGGCCGTTAGCTCCCGGACCAGTTCTCAGGTTCGCAGATCTCGGCCGCCACGGGAAGCCCGGATCGTCAAATTCGCGCGGCGCCGGACGCGACGCCGGGCACCGCATAGGACGCCGAACCACGTTCCGAATGCCGGCGCATATCGGCGGTCCACGCGACAGCGCGCCAGCCCGTTGCCAGGGCCACGAGGACGACCGTGGCGAGCCACACCCCGGCGAGCAGGACCAGCGCGATCGATGCGCTCGCGCTGATCCCACCATCGAGAAGCAGGAAGCGCACCCGGGCGAAGGCAACCTCCAGGACGCCGGTTGTCAGCACGAGCACCACGACCAGAACCGCGTTGGTGGTCACGAGAACGAGCAGCCCCGATGGTCGGGCCACGCTGCGGGCTGCTCGACCGAGCGAGCGGCGTAACCCGGATCCCCAGGCCAGGTGTCGAACCGCTGCTCCCCCGACGGCCTCGCCCGCGACCCACGTGGTGATCAAGATCGCGACCACGGCGGGCGCGCGAAGGATCACCCGGAGCACCAGCGGGACGGACGGATCGCCCGGGCTTATCAGTTCCGCATAGGCGTCGCCGACCAGCGTCGCCGCCCCCCAGACGGCGGCCAGGGCCGTCGGAGCATGGGCCACCAGGCGCAGGACGAAGGCCCGCCACAGCTGACCTGGCAGGGCGGATTGCGTGTTCGAGTGTCCGGTGCGAGCGGGACCGGCCCGGGCCATCTCCAGATCGAGTGCTGCACCGACGATCCCGCCGAGCAGTAGCCACGCCGCGACCGCTCCAACGATCGATCCAGCGAGGGTGATGAACGAGACGGAAGCGCCCCCGAAGACGAACCCGACCAGCGCAGGCCCGAACGCATTCGCCAGGGCGGCTGTGGTCGGCAGCGGGATCAGCGGCACAAGGAGCACGAGAAGCCCGCCACGAACGAGAAATGCGGCGAGCGACAGCAGTGCCCAGCGGCGGTTGGCGAGGACCGCGCCAGCGGACCAGCCCAGCGTCCGAATTGCCTGCATTCGGTCAGTCTCCGGGACGAGTCCCGCGTTGGTTACGGCGCCGGCGTCGCGCCGGCGAGAGCATCGAGGCGAGCGAGCGCCTGACGGACGAGCTCGATTTCAGAGCCGTAGGTCGCGAAGTTCCCGCCCCGGAGTGCCGCCTGGGCAGCCTCGAAGTGGGTATTGGCGTACGCGATGAGGCCGGCCACGTCGCTCGGAACACCGACGCCGGGCGTCGGGCCCGGGCCGATGGTTGGTGCAGGTGTTGGTGTCACCGCAGACCCGCTGCCGACCAGCTGTTCGAGCGCCTGGGCGAGTGTCTCGCCCCAGACGACGGTGGTCGGTGAGGCGACCACGATCCGCTGAAACTCCGGGAAGGACGACGAGGTCGACTGGAGGTAGACCGGCTGGAGGTAGATCAATGTATCTCCGACCGGCACGACGATCAGGTTGCCGCGGACGACCTGGCTACCGGACTGGTTCCAGAGCGTGATCTGTGCGGAAATCGTCGGATCCTGGTCGATCCGGGCCTCGATCTGGGCAGGCCCAAAGACCGATGTATCCGTCGGGAATCGGTAGACCCGGACGCCGCCGTAGTTGGCGGGATCGTTCCGGGCGGCCAGCCAGGCGATCATGTTGGGCCGTCCGGTGGGGACCATAGGCTGGAGAAGCAGAAACTCCGGTTCCGTCTCGCCCGGCATTCGCATGATCACGTAGTAGGCCTCGGACGGGAGACTCTGGGCATTCGTCTTACCCTCCGGCACGGTCCAGATGTCCTGATTCCCGTAGAAAGTCTCGGTATTGGTGACGTGATACCGACCGAATACGGCAGTCTGGATGTTGAACAGGTCTTCCGGCACCCGAAGGTGCGGGCGAAGATCTGCCGGCAGATCCGAGAGCGGGTGGAAGAGGGTCGGGAAGACGCCGGCCCAGGCCTGGACGATCGGGTCGGTCGGGTCGGCGATGTAGAAGGTCATGGTGCCGTCGTAGGCATCCATGACCACCTTCACGCTATTCCGGATGTAGTTGAGGCTTTGGCCGGACAGGCCGGAGGCCGCGAGTTCCGCGGGACTGAACGGCTGGGCGTTCGGGAAGCGATCGGAGGTCGTGAACGCATCCTGGATGTAGACGAGCCGACCCGCGTCAGTAACGACGAGATAGGGGTCCTTGTCGTAGGACAGGAACGGCGCGACGAGCTGCAGGCGCTCACGGAGGGCGCGATGCATCAAGAGCTGACTGTCGGCCGTGACCTGATCGCTGATGAACAGGTTCAAGTCGCGGAAGCGGAGCGAGAACAGGAGGCGGGAGAGCGTCGTATCCATGCGGATGCCGGTGGTTCCGGTCCAGCGAGTCTGGACATCCGACGTGGCCCCAGCTGCGGTGTCGCCCTGCGGGTAGTCGAATTCAGATTGGCGGGCACCCACGATGACGTAGTCGGACAGCGACTCACCAAAGTAGATTCGTGGCTCCCTGATGGTCGGGGCACCGCCGCTCGACACGGGGGGCAGGTTCTTGACGAGCAGGAGCGGCTGGCCCTCAGGCGTCACCTCGTTGACCGGGACCATGGCGAGCCCGATGCCGTGGGTGTAGATGATCCGTTGATTGACCCAACCACTGGCCTGATCGGTGGCTCCGAGGTCCAACTCCCGCGCCGACAGCATCACCTGGCGCTGCTGACCGTTGATCTGGTAGCGGTCGGTGTCGACGTCGACAAAGTTGTAGTACGTGCGAATCTTCTGGAGTTGCGCGAGGGTGTCGCCGAGTGGTCGGTAGTCCCACAGCCGCGCGTTCGTAAACGTCGCGGAGTCAGCTACGACCTGCTCCTGCGTCAGCGGCGCGGAACCATCGTAGGTCCGCTCCCCCCAGCCATCGAAGCCGTAGGCCCGTCGCGTCATGGCGATGTTGTTGGTGATGTATGGCTGCTCGACGTTGTACTGGTTGGGATTGACGACGAACCGCTGGACGGCTTCCGGATACAGGCGGCCGACGAACAACGAGGCCAGGAACCAGGTGGCCAGGGTCACGCCGAGCGGCCAGGTCCAGCGGGTGAATGCCGCGCCAACGAGGAACGCGGCAGCGAACGCGGACACGACGGTCAGCAAGTCGTAGGCGAAGAACTGGGCGTTCGCATCGGTGTAACTGACACCGGCGATGGCTCCGGCACCGCGGGTCGAGTAGACGAGCTCGAACTTGTCGAGCTGGTAGCCGAAGGCGACCGACAGGAGGTAGAGCCCAGCCAGCACGGCCAGGTGGATCCGGATCCCCGAGGTCAGGCTGAGACCAGAGCGGGTGGTGCCGGCCAGATAGCGGATGCCGGCCACGATGAGGCCGCCCAGGACGAGGACGTTGAAGACGGTCTGGATCGTTCGGAGGAACGGCAGGTCGAACAGGAACCAGGAGACGTTCCGGCCGAAGATCGGGTCCACGCTCGGTGCACCACCCGCTGCCACGAACGGCACGCGGTTGACCCACAGGAGAACGGTGTCCCAGGCAGAGGCCGCGGCGCCACCGACGATGAGGGCGGCGAAGATCGACAGCCCGGCCAGCACGACCGTGGCGACCGGCGAGAGGTCGGGTACCGCAATTGGCTCTGCGTTCACCGGCCGCGGCATGCCCATCCGGCCTCGCGGGTCGGCGGCGGCGCTGCTTGCCTCGCTCAATCGCTCGAGGAGATCCCGGAGCGACCCGGGGGTACCGTCACCACGTGGCGCGATGCGGTTCGCGAGCCATAGATTTCCGAGCAGTACGAGGAGGGTGATTGCGAGGCCGACCAGGAAGAGGGCGGCCTGGGCCCACACGCGCGTCCAGAAGACGCCGTCGAACTGAACGCTCTTGTACCAGGTGGCATCGGTCCAGAATTCGATCGCCCCGGTGCCGAAGAGCAGGATGATCGTGGCGATGACGACGATCACGCCGACACGGCCACTCAGGGGATTGCTGGGCGGCGCCTGACGGCGAACGCCGGGCGGGCGGCCGCCGGAGCGGTCCGGGCCATCGGCGCCGAAGCCGGGGCGAATCGGTTCGTTTTGGTCGTTCATCGTTCGGGCAGTCTACGACGGGTCGGCGTTTTGCCCCTCGCGAGAGGTTTCGCGAGCCGACAGCGGATCGTCGCTGTCAGGGGCGAGCAAGGCCCTCGACTGACCGGCTGAACGCGACCAGGACCTCCTGCGCGAGGGCGTTCGGCTGCATCGTCGCGGCGCGGGCCGGCTCCCACTGAAAGCCCGCCCGGATTGCCAGCGGGCAGCGCCAGGGTCGATCGGCATCGTCCGGGGGGACGAGCAGCCCAAGGCGGATGGATAGCCGCCCGCCGTCCTCGCGGATCAGGCCGGACAGTGCGCCCGCGATGGATGGTCCGAGCCTGGCCAGGGGTGGGCCCGGCGGGGGCCCGGCGGCTGGTGCGACGTCGCGGAAGCTGATTACACCCTCGTGATCCTGGACCCACAGGACGCCAAGCCACCAGTCGTCCGGACCGGTCGTCGGGCGGCTCATGCCGGCCCGCAGTGTCCCGTCACGGACGTGCACGTCCTGCTCGCGGAGGTACGACGGGCCGGGAGGGGGCAATCGCTCGGGCATGTTCGCGAGGATAGCCTGCGTCGGCGTCAGGCCTGGTCGGGGGCTCCGGGCGATGG
>JBDTOF010000078.1:0-1750 GCA_039933375.1 Chloroflexota bacterium | reverse complement strand
CTCGAGCGCCAGGTTCGCGCCGGCTGACGTCGCCCTCGCGACCACCACCAGACCCGACCGGCGGGCCCAAACGGGCCCGCCGTCGTGATTCCGGGGCCTCGCCGGTAGACTGCCCCCATGGCACGTTTCAGTTACGGTGGTCAGGCCCTGATCGAGGGCGTCCTCATGCGCGGTCGCGGTGCGATCGCCGTTGCGTTTCGGCATCCCGAGGGCCACATCGTATGGGCCTCCGAACCGCTGAACACCGGCCCGCACGGCTGGCGCTTTGCGACGGCCCCGTTCGTTCGGGGCCTGGTGGTCCTCTACGAGACGCTCGTGGTGGGCACTCGCTGGCTGATCCGCAGCGCGAACATCCAGGCATCCGAGGATGACGTGCAGCTGGGTCGCGGCTCAGTGGCCCTCATGCTCGGCATGACGCTTGTCCTTGGCGTCGGAGTCTTCTTCCTGCTCCCGCTCCTGATTGCCAGCGTCACCACGGCGAAGATCGAACAGGGTTTCGTGCAGCACCTCGTGGAGGGGCTCGTCCGGGTCGCCATCTTCCTCGGGTACCTCGCGCTCATCTCGCGCGCCCCCGACATCCGGCGCGTCTTCCAGTACCACGGCGCTGAGCATATGACGATCCACACGCTCGAAGCCGGACTGCCCCTCACGACCGAGAACGTGCGTCGCTACCCGACGGCCCACCCGCGCTGCGGCACGGAATTCCTCGTCGTGCTGATCGCCTTGTCCATCGTTGCCTTCACCCTGGTCGGTCGGCAGGAACCGCTCGTCATGGTTGGGAGCCGCATCCTGCTCGTCCCGGTTCTCGCCGGGGTCGGCTACGAGGTCCTGCGCTGGGGCGCCCGGCATCGGAGCAACCCGATCGTGCGGGTCATCATGTGGCCCGGGATCCTGGTCCAGATGATCACCACGAAGCAGCCATCGGACGATCAGATCGAAGTTGCCATCGTGTCCATGCAGCAGGCGCTCCAGGCCGATGGCGAGTCGGTTCCGCCAGGCTCCGATGAGCCTGAACGCCGCCAGCTCGATTCGCTGAGCTCCGCCACCTCGACGGCATGAGCGAGCTCGACGCCAAGCTGGCCGACGTCGCCGCGCAGTTCGATGACGTTCAACAGCAGCTTGGCCAGCCCGAAACCCTGGCGGATCCCGATGAGATCCGACGGCTGGGTCGCGAGCTCTCCCGGCTCGAGCCGGTCGTGGCAGCCTATCGCCGGCTCCTCGACACCCGGACCGAGCTTGACGGAGCCCGCCAGGTTCGAGATGGCGAGGCCGACGACGAGCTTCGAGCGATGGCGCGTGAGGAGATCGATCGCCTGGAGACCGACGAAACGCGGCTGGTCGAGGAGCTCAAGCTGCTCCTCCTGCCGCGCGATCCGGCCGACGACGGCAACGTCATCCTCGAGATCCGGGCCGGAGCCGGCGGCGAGGAGGCCGCGTTGTTCGCCTCGGAGCTGCTGCGCATGTACCTCCGCTACGCGGAGCGGCATCGATGGGCAGCGGAGGTGATGAGCCTCCACGAAACCGGCATCGGCGGCGTCAAGGAGGCCATCGTCCAAATTTCCGGCGACGGGGCGTTCTCGCGCATGAAGTTCGAGGGTGGGACACATCGTGTCCAGCGGGTCCCGGCGACCGAATCGTCTGGCCGGATTCACACCTCCACCGCGACCGTGGTCGTTCTCCCCGAGGTCGAGGAGACGGAAATCCACATCGACGAGGAGCGGGACCTCCGGATCGACGTCAAGCGCTCCTC
>JBDTOF010000077.1:0-4095 GCA_039933375.1 Chloroflexota bacterium | reverse complement strand
GACGAGGACAACGCCGGCTATCGCAAGGTCATCCGCGAGACCCTCGAGTTCGACCCGGCCATCCTCGAGCGCTACGTGAACTTCATGAGCAACCCCGACGAGGAGACCGCCCTCGAGCAGTTCGGCTCCGGCGACAAGTATCTGGGCGTTGCGACGCTCCTGGTCACGCTGCCGGGCCTGCCGATGCTCGGACACGGGCAGGTGGAGGGATTCACCGAGAAGTACGGCATGGAGTTCCGGCGGCCTCGCCTCGACGAACGCCCCGACGACGCCCTCGTTGCGCGGCATGAAGGCCACCTCTTCCCCCTCGTCCATCGCCGGGGTGCGTTCGCGGGTTCCAGCCAGTTCCTCCTCTACGACGCTGTCCGCGATGACGGGACGGTGGACGAGAACGTGTTCGCGTACTCGAATGGAGACGGCGCTAATCGAACGCTGGTCGTCTACCACAACACGTTCGCTGAAACAACCGGCCGGATCCGCCGTTCCGTGCCGTTTGCGATCAAGGCACCGGATGGTGCGAAATCGCTGGTCACGCGCTCATTGGCGGAGGCTCTCGACATTCCGCCCGACCCGTCGGTGATGATCCGCTACCGCGACGAGCGCTCCGGCCTCGAGTACCTCATGCCCGCACCGATCTTCCACGATCGGGGCCTTCGGCTGGTGCTCCGCGCCTACGAAACACGGATCCTGGCTGGCTTTCGCGAGGTGCGCGACGAGCCTGGCTCGCCGTGGAGCCGTCTGGCCGCCGAGCTCGCCGACGGTGGCGTGCCGAGCCTCGATGAGGCCCTTCGGGACTTCGAGTTGCGGCCGATCCACCATGCGCTCGAAGCCGCCATTGCGGACACGAGGCGGCTGCCGGACCTGTTAGCCGCCATCGGCGGCATGCCCGCCCGGACACCGCCGACGGCAAGGTCGATCGCGACGGAAACCGGGTCCGCGACGGCACGCCAGCGGGCACTTGAATTGCTTGACCGCGACGCGATCACATCGGCCCTCCTCGGGAGCTGGCTTGTGCTCGCCCCACTCATGACCAACTTCGGGCCGGGTATCGTCGACGAACTCCGACTCCAGGGACCGCTCGAGCTGTCGATGGTCCGCCGCTGGAACCTCGATCCGGACGATGCCCGCGGCCTCGGCTCGGACAGTCGTGCTCTCGCTGCGGCTGCCTCGGCGCCAACCGGCACGAGCGCCCGCCTCGCGGCCTGGCTGGGCGATCCCTTCGTCGCTGCGGAGATCGGCGTTCACGCCTGGGATGGCGTCGATTGGCTGGATGGCGATCGGTTGGAAGTGCTCGCGAACCGCGTCGCCCTGGCTGAGGTGCTCGATGGGAGCTCCGAGCGAGCCGCAAAGGCACGCGCGACACGACTTCGGCGCGCCGCCGAGCGAGCGGGCCACCGCGTGGAGCCACTGCGGGCTCCTGTCCGGCGCCCTCGGCGCAGGTCGCGCTGATCAGTCCGGGGACCCGGCAGATCGACCTCAGGACGTTGCGCGCAGTGCCAGACCGCGATACCCGGGGGTGAAACCGGCCGCCAGGAGCGCCTCGCGGTAGGGCGAGTCGGCGATTGGAACGCCATCGATCCTGGTCAGGAGGAGTTCTCGCTCCCGACCCGGTCCGACCAGCGCCTGGACGGCGCGCAGCGCCTCAGACCGAGCCGCCGGATCATCAAATGCGGGCAGCGTCTGCAGCGACCGGCCACCCCGTTCGACATACAGGACGGCCGCTCCATCGACGATGGCGACATAGGCGCCGGCCGCGCGAGGCAGGGGTCGGCGATCCGCGTCTCCCCGACGCGGCCACGACAGGGCAGCCCCGTACGGATTCGCTGGGTCCGTGACCGCCAGCAGGTAGGACGAAGATCGCGCCTTGCCGTCGTCTGGCTCCCGGACGGCGCGGAGTCGATCGATGGCACCGGGAAGAGCGAACTGTGCGGCGCCGAGCCCCTCGATGAAGTAGCCGCGCCGAACGCGACCCGTGTCCTCGAGCGCCCGGAGGATCGGGTAGACGCCCGAGAATCCGCCGGCTAGCTCCTCGGCCATGACCGCCTCCCTGACAAGGACGCCGTGGCGGTCGAGCAGGGCGAGCGCGACAGCGTGCAGTCGCTCCGTCGGCGAGACCGGCTGCGGATCCGCCGCCACGAGGGACCATCGGCCTGCCGCCTCGGGTGGCCCGAGGGATGTCAGGCGGCCGGCGCGCGGCCGAGCCGTCGATCGGGTCGGTCGCTTCCAGCGGAGTGCCCGCAGCGGCGCAAACGTGTCATTGGTGACCTCCCCGCCCCAGACGAGGTCCCACAGCGCATCGAGCACCTCGCGATCCGGGCCCCCGCCGGCGGCGGCAAGGATCTCTCGATAGAACGACGCGCCACGGGTTCCGAGATGACTCCTGATGGCATCGTGGCGCGAACCGGCGGGGCCGGCGTCCGTCGCCGGATTGCGCGACGGTCGAAGCACCTCGCGCCCCGGACGGAACAGCACCACTCGCCCGTCGTCGCGACCAAGGGTCCCGCGCCCCACCCAGGCAACCTCGCCAAGGGAGCCGAGCTCGTCGAGAAGTCGTGGCTGGTAGCCCGGCACCCGGGCAGGCAGCACATCGCGCTCCAGCACCGACGCGGGGATCGCCACGCCGGCCAGCTGGTCCACGACCTCGGCCAGGCGCTCGAGGGCAGCCGTGCCCCGGAGGGGAGACCGGGGCGGCCCGGATCCGGCGACGCCCTGCCACGCGGGCAGGAAGCGGGCCAGGGCCGCGGCCTCAACCGGCTCGACGTCCCGCCGCAACCGCGCCAGCGAGCGCCGACGGAGCATCCGGAGGACCTCCGGGTCGCACCACTCGCGCTCTGTCCCATCCGGACGAAACTCGCCGCGAACGAGCGTTCCCGCAGCGGCCAACCGGACCAGGGCATCATCGACGACCCCGACTGGCAACCCCCAGCGAGCGGCCGGTTCCGGGGACAGGAACGGGCCGTGCGTCCTGGCCCAGCGGGCCAGCAACCCATCGAGGGCGGCGGATACCGGACCGAGGAAGGCATCCGGGACTCCGGCCGGGGCCTGTGCGCCCACGCCGTCCCGATAGCGCGCGACGTCCTCGATCGCGATCCAGCGCGGCGCACCGCCGATTCGAAGCGTCAGCGCTCGTCTGGCGGCAAGCAGCTCCCGGAGCCATGGGTCCGCAACGGTGCCTCCGTCATCAACCCGCGCGGCGACCTCATCCGGCGACAGGTCGCCCAGCCGTCGGAGCAAGTCGTGAACCTGGTCCAGCGTGCCCGCCCGACGGTCATCGCTGAGCGACTGCAGCGACAGCTCAAGGTCAGCCAGCGCGTCGCCGTCGAGGAGCTCCCGGAGTTCCTCCTGGCCGAGCAGCTCGCGAAGGAGATCGCGGTCCAATGCGAGCGCGCCCGCGCGGCGCTCGGCCAGTGGCGTATCGCCTTCGTACATGTAGGCGGCGACGTAGTCGAACAGGAGCGATGCGGCGAACGGCGAGGCCTTGACCGTCTCCACAGCGTGAATACGGATCTCGCGCCGCTCGACCCCGGCGAGGACTTCGCGCAGGGCATCGAGGTCGAAGACGTCGGACAGGCACTCGCGGTACGTCTCGACGAGGATCGGGAAGCTCCCGTAACGCGAGGCGACCGCCAGCAGGTCCGCGGCCCGCTGGCGCTGCTGCCAGAGCGGCGTCCGAGTACCCGGCCGTCGGCGCGGCAGGAGCAGCGCACGCCCGGCATTCTCCCTGAACCGCGAGGCAAAGAGGGCCGAGGCGCCGACCGACTCGATGACGAGGTCCTCGATGTCCTCGGGGCTCGGGAAAAGCAGTGACTCGATCTCGGCGAGGCGAGTCGCTCCCCCGTCCGCCTCCCCTTCGGGCAGCCGGACCGCGATCCCGTCATCGGACCAGATCGTCTGCACCTCGATCCCGAGTCGCTCACGCAGCCGCGCCTCGATGGCGAGCGTCCACGGGGCATGGACACGCCCACCGAACGGGCTGAGGATGACGAGGCGCCAGTCACCCAGCTCGTCACGGAAGCGCTCCACGACGATCCGTTGATCTGTCGGCAGGGCGCCGGCGACCTCGCGCTCCTCGTCCAGGTAGGCGAGGAGGTTCGC
>JBDTOF010000076.1:0-5291 GCA_039933375.1 Chloroflexota bacterium | reverse complement strand
TACGTCAGCCGGACGATCGACAACCTGTTCAAGGCTGGCGCGAACGTCTTCTATCACACCATCAAGCGGGCCCACGTCTCGGGCCACGCCAGCCAGGAGGAATTGAAGCTGATGCTCGGCCTGACGAAGCCGAAGCACTTCATCCCGATGCATGGCGAATTCAGGATGCAGGTGCAGCACGGGCGCCTGGCCATCGAGACCGGTGTCCGGCCCGACAACGTGTTCATCATCGAGAATGGACAGCCGATCGAGTTCCTGTCCGACGGCACCGCCCGGCGTGCTGAGCCGGTCCCAGCCGGGTACGTCTACGTTGACGGCCTGTCGGTCGGCGAAGTCGGAGACGTCGTCCTGCGCGATCGCCGCGCCCTGGCAAATGACGGGATGTTCATGATCGTTGTGACCGTAGACAAGCAGACCGGCAGCGTCATCGGGCGTCCCGAGATCATCACCCGCGGGTTCATCGCCGGCCCTGCCCACGACCGGCTCCTCGAGGCGTCGATCGAGCGCGTCATCAAGTCCGTTCAGACGCCTGGCGACCACATCAGTGAGACGGCGCTGCTCAAGACGCAGATCAAGGACGGCGTGTCGCGCTTCCTGTACGAGCAGACCAAACGTCGACCGATGGTCTTTCCTGTCGTGGTGGAGGTCTGAGGGTGGCCACCCGCCGCCGACCCGCACCACGGCGGAGTCGTAGCCGTTCTCGGCTGAGGCTGCCCAGGATCACGCTGCCGGATCTCAATCCCGAGGTCACGAGGTCGATCGTCGGGGTCGTCCTGCTCCTCCTGGGGGCCGTCACGCTCGTCGCCTTGATCCTGCCGGGACAGGGTCGCCTGACCGACTGGTGGATCGGAGAGGTTGGCCCCTGGCTCGGGAGCCTGCGCTGGCTGCTCCCGTTCCTCCTGCTGGGTGCGGGCTGGTACGTCGAGTGGGGCCCCGGCACCCGGCCGTCATCTGGCTGGGGCGTCACGGTTCTCGGTTTGCTGATCTCCTACGTCTCGTTTCTCGGAGCCGTACAGATCACCGGCCTGTGGAGCGGGGGACGCCTGGGCCGGTTCCTTGAGGGACTCCTGGTTTCGCCGATCACGCGGCCTGGGGCATTCCTGCTCCTGCTGGCCGTCATGGCCCTGGGGGTCATGCTGGCATTCAACCTGCCGCTCCGCGACCTCGTTCGCCCGGGCACACGTGTTGCCCGCTGGCTCGGCATGACCGTCTCGGCATCGATGCAGCGCGAGGAGCGAGCCAGGTCGACTCGGTCCGAGGTCGACGTGGAGTCCGATGCTCGGCCCGGCCGGACGCCGACGAGGATCACCGGTCGCGGAGCGAAGTCTGTGGCGTTGAGTGGTTCGTCGTCCGGTCAGACCGGGATCTGGGGAAACGACGATCCAGACCGGATTCCGGCGGGCATTCCGTCGCAGGGACAGACCTCGTCCACGTTTGCACCTGCGCGAAGCGGCGCGACCGGCAGTGGCACTCCGGTGGCCCCGGTTGCAGCGCCGACCAAGCCTCCGCGCGATCCTGACGACATCACGGACGCTTCCGATTCGCCACCAACGCTCGAGCGTCGCGAATACGTCCTCCCACCGCTCGAGCTGCTGGATGCAACCCTGGTCCCGATTCTCACCGGCAGCGAGGATGTGCACCACCTCCGGAACGAGGAGATCATCGTCAAGAAGCTCGCCAGCTTCGATATCCCGGCCCAGATCGTCGGTCGGAACGCGGGCCCGGTCGTCACTCAGTACGAGGTCCAGCCGGCGGCCCACATCAAGGTCAGCCGGATCGAGGGCCTGTCGGACGATCTGGCGATGGCGCTCGCCGCACGGTCCCTCCGGATCGAGGCGCCGATTCCCGGCAAGAGCGCGGTCGGGATCGAAGTTCCGAACAAGGACTTCAACGTCGTGACCCTGCGCGGGATTCTCGAGTCAGTCGATTTCTCCAGCAACGCGACCTCTCGGCTGACATTCGCCCTGGGCCGCGACGTCGCGGGGCGCGCACAGGCGGTCGACCTGGCCAAGATGCCCCACCTGCTGATCGCCGGCGCGACGGGCTCGGGCAAGAGCGTCATGGTCAACGCCGTGATCACGAGCCTGCTCTGCAACGCGACGCCTGATGACGTCCGGATGATCCTGATGGACCTCAAGCGGGTCGAGCTGGCTGGCTACAACGGCCTGCCGCACCTCCTCGTGCCGGTGATCACGGAACCGGAGCGTGCCAAGGCAGCGCTCAAATGGGCGGTCAACGAGATGGAAGGCCGCTACCGGCGGTTCGCGGGCGCGACGGCCCGCAACATCCGCGGCTACAACGAGACGAGGGCGGATCCGGCGGATCGCATGCCCTACATCGTCATCGTGATCGACGAGCTTGCGGATCTCATGATGCGCGAGGGCAAGAACGTCGAGGATCCGATCGTCCGGCTGGCGCAGAAGGCCCGGGCCACCGGTATCCACATGGTCCTCGCGACACAGCGCCCGTCGGTCAACGTGGTCACCGGGCTCATCAAAGCGAACTTCCCGAGCCGGATCGCGTTCGCCATGGCGTCGCAGATCGATTCCCGAACGATCCTGGACACGCCCGGCGCCGAGGATCTCATCGGCCGAGGCGACATGCTCTATCAGCCGTCCGACGCTCCACGACCAATGCGGCACCAGGGTGTCTTCGTGTCCGATGCGGAGATCGGGCGGATCACCGCCCACTGGAACGATCAGATCGATGACCCGCATTACGACATGAGCATCATCGAGAACGAGGAGGATTCCAAGGGCCACGTCGACGAGTTGGCGGACAGCGAGGCGGACCGATTGTTGCCGGACGCCGTCGACGTGATACGCGAATACGATCGAGCATCGGCGTCGCTTCTCCAGCGACGACTCAAGGTCGGGTATGCGAGGGCCGCCCGGATCATCGACCAGTTGCAGGAGCGCGGGTATATCGGAGCATTCGACGGCTCGAACGCGCGGGTCGTCCTCCGTCGCGACGAACCTGACACGGACGTCGACGATGGCCTCAACGGGGATCACTGAGACCCATGACCAGTGACGACCGCGAGCACCGCCGCCGGCCCGAGCCCCAGACTCGACGTACAGGCGAGCGAACGCCTCGGAGCGAGGAACCAGTGCCGTCGCTGCCGGATCGGCTGGCTGCAGCGCGCGAACGCAAGGGTGTGGACCTGTTCCGTGCGGAACGAGACACCAAGATCCGCTCCCGGTACCTCGCTGCACTGGAGCGAGGCGACTATCGGGAACTGCCCGGCGCTGTCTATACGAAGGGTTTCCTGCGGAACTACGCGGTCTACCTCGGCCTCGATCCCGAGGACGTCCTCCGCCAGTGGCGTCGCGAGCGAGGTGATCAGACTCCAACGGAGGCGGTCGTGATCCCTCAGCGGATGACCGTGACCACACAGCGGACGCTGACCTTCTCACCCTCGATCGTGGTGGCAGCCCTGATGACCTTCGGGGTGATCCTGTTCGGCATCTACCTCGCAGTCCAGCTGCTGCGTTTTGCGAAGCCCCCGGTACTCAGCGTGACGAACCCCGCCACGGCGGTCGCGGAGGTCGATGAGTCGGCCACGAACTTCGTCCTCGCCGGGACGTCGTCTCCGGGCGCAACGATCACCATCGCGATCCCGGGCCAATCGCAGCCGCGGCGCGTTGTCGCGCTGTCGGATGGGTCGTGGAGTGTTTCTGTCGACCTGCGTCGAGGCTCGAATCAGTTCGAGATTGATGCCGTGGACCCGGAAACCGGCAAGCCCACCGAGACGCCGCAGACGGTGATCATCAACGTTCCTTACCTGGTGATCCAGGCTCCGACGCTCACCGTGAACCAGCCCCAGGACGGTGCCACCTACGAGAACGGAGCGATCCCGGTCGAGGGTGTGACCTCGAATGCCCAATCCGTGGCCGTGACGGCGAACTACGTCGGTCCACCGGATGGCACGACGGCCGCGGCGAGCCCGGAGCCATCTCCAGAGGCGCGCAGCGTGGCAGTCGTCGTGGCGAACGACGGTTCCTTCACGACGCCACTCGAGCTGACGGCGGGTCGCTGGTCGATCACCGTCACCGCGACATCGCCTGACGGGAAAACCGCGTCGCTGACGCGCTCCGTCACCGTTGCCTATCGCGGTGTCAACCTGGTGGTCACGATCTCCGGTGGAGATGCCTGGCTGAAGGTCTGGGTCGACGGCGCGCTGGATCCGTCAATCCCGTCGAGCGGAAAGGTGTTTGCCAAGGGCAAAACCCTGACCTTCACCGGCGCGACGTCGATCGAAGTTCGAAGCGGTTCGTCCGGCTACACGCTCTTCACCCTCAACGGCGTTTCGCTCGGCGCGCTCGGCAAACCGGGGATCCCCGAGACGTGGCTCTTCCAGCCGCCGGATCCACCAGCGCTTACGACGCATCGCTGACGGTTCATGGCTGACGAGGAGCTCATTGCGTTGGCTGAACGGCTGCAGGGCCTCTGTATCGGCCGGGGCGTGACCGTCGCCCTGGCCGAATCCTGTACCGGGGGGCTGATCGCGGCCACGTTGACCGAGGTGGCCGGCGCTTCCGGCTATTTTCTGGGTGGCGTTGTGAGCTATGCGGATGAAGCCAAGACCCGCCTCCTCGAAGTCGCGACGCCAACCATCGCCGCGCACGGCGCTGTCAGCGCACAGGCTGCGCGATCCATGGCGATCGGCGCCCGCAACCAGTTCGGATCTTCGCTCGCGGCGTCCGTCACCGGAATTTCAGGTCCCGGCGGCGGAACGTCGGACAAGCCGGTCGGCCTCACCTACGTGGGCCTGGCCACGGAGGAAGTGGTAGACGTTCGACGCTTCGTCTGGGCGGGCGATCGCAATTCAAACCGGAACGAAAGCGTTCGGGCGGTCCTGGAATGGCTCATCGAGGAGGCTGAAAAGCCAGCCAGAGAGGGCCCGAGGTGACCCGATCGGCCGGAGATATCGGGGCCGGGCTGCTGCCGGTCCGGGACGCACGGCCGATCCCACGGGGTGAGCGACTCCACGTCATTGGCATCGCAGGAGCCGGCGCATCAGCCGCAGCCCTGCTGGCGTCTGCTGCCGGGGCCGAGGTCAGTGGCTGTGACTCCGGCGGGCCTTCACCATATTCCGAGGCCGTTGAGGCCGCCGGAATACCGATCTCCTGGGCCCACGATCCGGAGCACGTGACCGCTGATCGTCATGGGCCCGGCCCAACACGCTTGGCGGTCACGAAGGCCCTGACCGCGATCGAGCCGGATCACCCGGAACTTGCGGCCGCTGCGGCGGCGGGGATTCCGATCGAGTCCTGGCAGCAGATCGTTGC
>JBDTOF010000075.1:0-2726 GCA_039933375.1 Chloroflexota bacterium | reverse complement strand
CCAGTCCGGCCGCCAAGGTTGGCGCGATCCGCGGGCCCGGCATCGGATCAGTGGCCGCGCCCGCCAGCCCGACCCCGGCGTTCGCAGGAGGCCCCGTGACCGCGGTTGATCTCGGCGCACAGCCCGAACCACGGCCACGGGTTGGCTATGACGTGTTCCACCCACGACCCTGGGGATGGCGAGTGGCGCTCTACCTGTGGACCAAGGGCATCGGTGCAGGGGCCTTCGGCCTCCTCTTCCTGACGGCGGCGCTCGGCCTTGCGCCGGTCGATCAGGTCACCCGCCTGGTCGGCGGCTTCATCTCGCTGGCGGGCGTCGGTCTGACGGCTCTGCTCCTCGTCGCCGACCTGAAGCGGCCGGAACGCTTCCTCTCGATCCTCTACCGCCCCCAGCGCCGGAGCTGGCTGGCCATCGGCGCCTTCATCCTCATCGGCTACAGCGGGCTGCTCGGCCTCTGGTGGCTCGGCACCCTCGTGGGCGTCGATGAGACGGCACTCACCATGTTCGGCTGGCCGACGCTCGCCCTCGGTGCGGCAACGGCGCTGTACACGATGTTCCTCCTCCGCCAGTGCGAGGCCCGCGACCTCTGGCAGCGGCCCGTGACCGGGCTCGTCCTGATTGCCCAGGCAACCGTTCTCGGCGCCGCGATGCTCATGCCCGCGCTCGCGCTCCTGGGCGCTCCGGACAGCCTGATCGCCGTCGCGGCAGCGGCACTTCTCGGCGGCGGCCTGCTCAACCTGGCGTCCCTCGTCTTCGGTGAAGCGTTCGCCTCACACCCGACCGCGAACGGCCGGGCTGCGGCGCATCTGCTGACTCGCGGGCCATTCGCCGGCTCCTTCTGGATCGGCGGCGTCATGCTCGGCAGTCTCGTCCCGGCGGTCCTCGGTGGTATGTGGCTCGGGCTCGCGAGCGCCGGACCGGCAGCTCTCCCGTTCCTCGTGGGAGGAGGACTGGTCGCGGCGGCCGGTCTCCTCTGGTACGAGCTCGGATTCATCGCGGCCGGGCAGGCCGTCCCGATCAGCTAGGTGACGAGATGAGCGAGAAGCGGCGAAACGGCCCCGGTGGCGCCACGAATCACCCGGCCAACGACGGCGCCATGCAGCCGGGCCTCCGCGCGTTTCCGCCGGCGGACCAGTGGGATCATTGGACCGAAGTGGACGCACGGTCGCGGAAGAAGGGCGACCTCCACGACTACACCATCGTCCCGACCACCTGCTTCAACTGTGAATCGGCCTGCGGCCTGCTCGCCTACGTGGACAAGGCGACCGGCGAAGTCCGCAAGTACGAGGGGAATCCCCTCCACCCTGGCAGTCGCGGACGCAACTGCGCCAAGGGCCCCGCGACCATCACCCAGGAGCACGACCCGGAGCGAATCCTGTACCCCATGCGTCGGGTCGGCGAACGTGGCACCGGTGCCTGGGAGCGGTGCACCTGGGACGACGCGCTGGACGACCTTGCCGGACGGATCCGGGCGGCGCTCGTGCGCCGCGAGCCGAACAAGGTCATGTACCACGTCGGCCGGCCCGGTGAGGACGGCTTCACCGAGCGGGTCCTCGCGGCGTGGGGGGTCGATGGACACAACTCCCACACCAACATCTGCTCGTCAGGTGGGCGGACCGGGTACGCGTTCTGGATGGGCTTCGACCGCCCCTCACCCGACTATGCGAACGCGAAGGTCATCTTCCTGATCAGCGCCCATCTCGAAAGCGGGCACTACTTCAATCCCCACGCCCAGCGGATCATGGATGGCCGGCGAAATGGGGCGAAGATGATCGTCGTCGACCCCCGGCTTTCCAATACCGCGACCCAGGCCGACGAATGGGTGGCCGCCTGGCCCGGCAGTGAGCCAGCCCTCCTCCTGTCGATCGCGCGTCACCTCATCGAGACCGGTCGCTTCAACCGTGAGTTCGTCGAGCGCTGGGTGAACTGGGCCGACTACCTGAAGGTGGCGCGCCCGGATCTTACGAACGCCGGGTTCGACGATTTCGTGGTGGAGCTCCAGCGCCTGTACGGCGGATACACCTTCGACTACGCGGAAAGTGAGACCGGCGTTCCGGCTGCTCAGATTGAGCGAGTTGCCGAGATGGTCGCCGACGCGGGAACCGCGCTCGCAGCCCATAACTGGCGGGCGAGCTCGGCCGGCGTGGTTGGCGGCTGGCAGACGGCGCGCTGCATGTTCTTCCTGAACGTGCTGACCGGATCCGTCGGGACCCCTGGTGGAACATCGCCCAACGGCTGGGACAAGTGGGTCCCGCGGCCACCCCACATGCCGCCTCACCCGGGCGTCTGGAACGACCTCACCTGGCCAAAGGAATACCCGCTCGCCTTCTTCGAGATGTCGTTCCTGCTCCCGCACTTCCTGCTGGAAGGCCGAGGCAGCCTCGATGTCTACTTCACCCGCGTCTACAACCCCGTCTGGACGAACCCTGACGGGCTGACCTGGGTCGAGGCCCTGCGTCGAGAGGATCTGATCGGGCGACACGCGGCGCTGACCCCGGTCTGGAGCGAATCCGCCTGGTACGCGGATTACGTCCTGCCTGTCGGCCTCGCCGGCGAGCGGCATGACGTTCACTCGTACGAGACCCACGCCGGCAGCTGGATCGGGTTCCGCCAGCCCGTGACCCGAGTCGCCGCCGAGCGAGCCGGCCGGACCGTCACCGACAGCCGCGATACCAACCCCGGCGAGGTCTGGGAGGAGAACGAGTTCTGGATCGAGTTGTCCTGGC
>JBDTOF010000074.1:0-3503 GCA_039933375.1 Chloroflexota bacterium | reverse complement strand
GCCGACGCGGAGTTCCGGTGCCGTTCGCTCACCGCCGAGCTCGATCGTCTTGCGCACCACGACCGGCACTCGTTCGGGACCGACGTGCGTCGTGGCCTCACAGATCAGTCGCCCGGACCCGAGTTCAACCAGCCGGAACGGATCGCACAGCGCGGTGGCGAGATCCGCGACGTCGCCGGGCCCAAAGGCCGCTGCCGTCATGTCTGGCGGCAGGAATCTGACGAGCCCCGATCGCCGTTCGTGGTCGTCGTAGTGCAGATATGCGGCCAGGCCGGCTTCCTTCGCGCGGACCTGGTCGTCGATCGAGGTGGACGTGCCGACACCGGAGGGTGCCGACGCGTCATCCCGATCCCCCCGCCGGATCGCCTCGTGGTACGACTCGGGCCTGCGTCGCAGCACGGATGTCAGGGGGTGGTGCGCGGCGCGAATATCCCAGTCCCCGATCCCGGCCCCCTCCTCGAGATCGACCGTCACGACCTGGCCTGCGTCGGCTAGGAAGACCTCGTCCCGGCCGTCGAGATCCAGGTCCGCGATCCGCGACGACTCCAGGGTGCCCGCTGCGGCATCGGCGGCATCCTCAGCGGCGACGAGGTGGCCGGTCGTCGCAACCCGCAGGTCGGGCAGGTAGATCCCGCCAAACAGCCCATGCCAGTAGATGTCGTTGGACTGTCCCCGGAGCAGATGGTCGAGGGCAAGGTCGTGCGCCGGACCCGCGGGGATCGCCGCGACCTTGTCCGAGACGCGGAGCATCCGCTTGTGGAGGTCGTTGACCTCGCGGTACTTGACCTGGAAGTTCCGCCATGGCGCGCCGCGCATCCAGCGAGGTTCGGGCCGCCCCTCGGCGACATCGCGGCCGAGCGTCTCCATGAACGCACGACTCTCGTCCGGCATCAGGGCCCACGCCCCCATTTCGGCATAGCTCCCCCCGGGGACATAGATCCGACCGAGCGTCCCGCGCTCGGCTAACCAGTCGGACGGTGTCGACGTCACCAGCCAGCCAGCATTCGCCTCGAGGGCCTCGAAGAAGCGGTCCACCCAGTGTTTCTCGCCCCAGCAGAGATCCCAGGTCGACGGCCAGGCTCCGAATTTCTCCCCATCGTCTCCCATCGTCCCGAGCCGCTCGCCCCCTTCCGTGGCGTGCTGCCGGAGGTAGGTGATGACGTCCTCGACCGGGCGGAATGGGATCCTCGTCCGCAGGCCCTGCTCGGTCCCGAACACGGCGAGCCGGTGGCCCTGGTCGTCGGTCGAGTACGGCCCCCACATCGCATCCTCCGGGATGCCCGCCGCGCGGAAGTGAGAATCGTCAAGGATCGTGGCCTCGTAGCCGGCCTCGACCAGGGAGATCGGCAAGTCCGGCTCCCAGACCCGTTCGGCCAGCCACGCGGTGGTGGGACGCCGACCGAACAGCCGCTCGACCTCATCGGCCATTCGGGTGAGCTGGGCTACCCGGTCTCGGGCAGGGATGGAAGCAAGGACCGGCTCGAAATGACCGCCGCCGAGCATTTCCACCTGGTTCGACCCGCACAGCGCCGCAAGCCGCAAGAGGAACTCCGGATGTTCCGCGGCCAGCCATTCCAGCAGTGGGCCCGTGTAGTGGAGGCCCGCGCGGACCGTTGGGTGGCGTTCGAGTGCCTCCACCATCGGCTCGTAGGCCGCACGGTAGGTTTCCTCGATCACCCAGCCAAAGTTGCCGACCGGCTGGTGGTTGTGGAGTGTCAGCGCGAGCCCAATTCGGCGAGACACGATGCCCCCTGCGGAAAGGATCTTGACACCGGCAGGACTCGCTGATACGGTCACCTAAACCGGTTTGCTAAACCGCTCTACCGGTTAGTGTTCCGATCATACAGGAGCCCCGCCCCTCGATCCAGAGGCGGGCCCCACGGATGCTGGAGGCCCTTGGTTGGAGCAGGCGACGCGACGCGCGACGATCGCGGATGTTGCGAAGGCGGCAGGTGTCTCGAAAGCGGCCGTCTCGTTCGCGTTCAACACGCCGGACCGACTCAATTCGGACACCGTGGCCCGGATCCGCAAGGTTGCGACCGGGCTGGACTATCGACCTGATCCGGTTGCCCGCATGCTCGCTCAACGGCGGACGCAGACGATCGGCATCCTGACACCGCAGGCTCTCGACGTGATCTTCACCAACCCGTATTTCGGTGAGTTCAGCTCAGGCGTTGCCACCGCGGCCGAGGCCGCCGGCATGGCGCTGCAGTTCATCTCACCGCTCCACGGATCACTGGCGCGGGCCGTGGATCGAGCCACTGTGGACGGCATCATCGCGGTGGGCCTCGGACGTGATCATCCGGAGATCGCCCATATCCGGCGATCCAGCATTCCGTTCGTGCTGGTCGATTCGACCGCACTGCCGAACGAGCCAGCCGTTCTGGTCGACGACGAAGGTGGCGCGGCGGCGGCGGCCACACATCTGCTTGAGCTCGGCCACCGGAGGTTCGTCGTCATCGGCATCGAAGCACCGTCCGCCGGCCTGTCGGCCGACCCGACGGCCGATCCGGACTGGGTGACTTCCCGGCGCCTGCGTGGATACCGGGCCGCCGCCTCCGCGGCTGGCATCGACATTCCCGATGACGCCGTGGTCGTTGGCCCCGCGAGCATGGACGGCGGCACCACGGCCCTGCACCGCGCCTGGGCGGCGGGCCAGCGACCAACCGCGGTCCTTGCCATGAGCGACGCCATGGCCATCGGCGCGCTTCGCACCGCCCGCGAACTGGGCCTGCGCGTCCCGGAAGACCTCTCGATTGTCGGCTTCGACGACCTCGACATCGCAAACTACACGGACCCACCCTTGACCACGGTCCACCAGCCCAATCGCCAGAAGGGCGAGGAATCGGTGCGACTCGTCCTCGACCGAGCCCACCGGCGGGACATGGAGCCCGAGGCTCCCCACTACTTCGCCACGCATCTTGTCGTCCGCGGTTCCACCGCATTCGTGCCGCCGTCGCGGCAGGAGGTGATTGACGACAGGACGTGAGATCAGGGACGGAGCCGCACCAGCGGGCCGACCCAGGGTTCACCAGGTCCGGACGTTCCGGGCCATCGGACAGCGCCGGAACCATCCGGCCAGTTCATTGGAAGCAATCCCAGGAGGAGAAACCCAGATCATGAAGACACCGAAGCGCTTCGTAGCGCTCATCGCCGCTGTCGCGATCTTCGCGGCAGCCTGTGGCGGGGCCGCCAGCGTGGCACCATCCAGTGCCGCGACCGACGCCCCGGGCGCGACCACCGCCCCAACCGACGCCGGAATGGCGCCGCTGTCGGGCACGCTGACCGTATGGCACTCCTACGGTTCGTCCGGCGGGTCCGCCGAGTTCCGCGCATTCTCGCGCATCCTCGACGACCTCAAGGCGAAGTACCCGGACCTGACCATCAACGCCGTTGAGGTCAAGTTCGACGATCTGTACAAGAACTTCGAAGCCGAGTCCGGCGCCGGTGGCGGCCCAGACATGTTCATCGGCCCGAACGACAGCCTCGGCGCGGAAGCCCGC
>JBDTOF010000073.1:0-2006 GCA_039933375.1 Chloroflexota bacterium | reverse complement strand
CTGTTCCACATCGTGGCACGGTGCCGTATGATGGAACAACTGACCGACAGCCTAGCCCACGGGGTGTCCAATGTCCAGAGTCCAGAGCATCGAACGGGCCTTTCTCGTGCTCGGCGCGCTCGTCGATGGCCCGCTGGGCGTGACCGAGATTGCTGGGCGGGTCGATCTCGCAAAATCCACCGTCGCCCGGCTCCTTGCCGCACTCGACGCGGAGGGTGCCGTTGAGCGGGTCAGCGACCCTCGACGGTATCGACTCGGTCCGAGAATCTCATCCCTCGCCACGGGCCGCCAGGAGACACGCGGGCTCGTCGCCATCGCCCATCCGGCGCTCGTGGAACTCGCGGCGGAAACCGGCGAGGCAGCCGGTCTGTCCGTGCCGGATGGTCGGACGATGCACTACGTGGACCAGGTCGACTCTCCGAATCCGGTTCAGGTCCGCGACTGGACGGGTTCGCGCATCCCGATGCATGCGGTGTCGTCCGGACAGGTGGTCCTCGCCCATCGATCCGCCTCAGCCGTGGCCAGATTCCTCGCCGAGCCACTCGAAAGGTTCACCCCGCGAACGATCGTGGACGCAGGGGCGCTCCTCGATCGACTGCGCGAGGTCCGGCGCGATGGACACGCCTGGGTTCGCGATGAGTTCGCCGACGGGATCACCTCGGTCGCAGCGCCCATCGGGGGCCCGGATGGCGAGGTGGTCGCCGCGGTCCATCTCCACGGTCCGTCCTACCGGTTCCCGAGCGCTGGCTCCGAGCCGGCAATCGGTGAAGCCGTCGCCGCCACTGCGGCAAGGATCGGGACCAGGCTCCGAGGAGGAACGCGGTGACGCCGGAATCTCCTGGTGTGGGTGCCACGAAGGCGCCGACACCGTCGGTCCCACTTCCGCAGCTCCTCGCCGGCCTGGTCCTGGTCGGCCTGGCGCTCCGGACGCAGATCCTGGTGGTTGGTCCACTCATCCCCCGGATCCAGCAGGACCTCGGCATTTCCCATGGCGTTGCCGGACTGCTGGGAACGATCCCGGTCCTGTGCATGGCCCTGATGGCGCCCCTCGGACCAGTCCTGGCGGCCTCGGTCGGGCCCCGGCTCGGAGTGGCGATCTGCGTCCTGGCCGTCGGGGGGTTCGGCTTGATTCGTGCCCTCGTGCCCGGGGCGCCGGCGGTCCTGGTCGCCACGATCGGGGTCGGCGCAGGCATGGCGGTCGTCGGACCGGTCCTCAGCATGTTCGTTCGCGCCCGGGCGCCGCGCCACGCCGCGGCGGGCACCGGCGCCTACGTCGCGGGGATGGTCATCGGCGGCACGCTGGCGGCCGGCCTGGCAGTGACCCTGGCCGACGGGTTCGGCGGCTGGCGATGGGCGTTTGGCCTGATTTCCGCCTTCGCAGCCGTCTCTCTGATCGCCTGGCTGTGGCTCATCCCGCCAGAGCACGGGATTCGGCGGTCCGCTCCCCGACGTCCGCAACTGCCGTGGCGTCGCTCATCGGCCTGGCTGATCGGGCTCGTTTTCGGCTCGCAGTCCGTTCTGTTCTACGGCTCGATCTCATGGCTCGCCAGCGCCTATGTCGAGCGTGGCTGGAGTGACGGTGACGCAGCGATCCTGATCGCGGTCTTCAATGGAATTGGGCTCCTCGCCAGTCTGTCCGTCCCACTCTTCGCCGACCGGATCGGAACGCGGCGCAGCCAGCTCGCGCTCTCGGGCCTGGTCGCCCTCGTGGGCAGCCTCGTCATCGCCATCACCCCGGGCGAGGGCCCCGGGTCGTTGATCTCGTTCAGCGCTGCCGGACTCCTCGGGATCGGCATCGGGGCGTTCTTTCCGCTCTCCCTCGCGTTGCCCGTGGATGTCGCCGCTGGCCCGTCCGAGGCAGCCTCCATCTCGGCGTTCATGTTGCTGGTCGGCTATCTCTTCGCGTCCGTGTCGCCGGTCATGCTCGGCGTCATTCGCGATGCGACCGGTGGCTTCACCGTCGTCCTCTGGCTGTTCGTGGCGATGGCCGCCGCGATGATCCCGCT
>JBDTOF010000072.1:0-11408 GCA_039933375.1 Chloroflexota bacterium | reverse complement strand
CGGCGTCGGATCATCCCTCGCGTGATCGGGCTTCTGAAGGGCGTCCGGCGAAGCGCCGGGGCCGAGGCCCAGACCTAGTAGGTCAAGTTGCGGTCCGCTTCGAACAGAAGTCGGACGAGGACGTCCGGTGGGGAGAATTGGACCGGCAGGCCACCGATTTGATCCGGGCCCAATCCGCGCGCCTTGCTCGACTGTCCGGACGCGTACAGGGTGGCGCCTCCCGCCACGAGAGCATCCGCGTGTTCACGGAAGCTACCGGTACCGATTCCCATGCCAGCATCAAGCGTCGATGGTCGCAATAGCCCGACCCCGTCGCCGGCGAAGAAGAGGTCGACCGTGTGCCCTTCAGCCAGCGCGGTACGTGCAACGAGGAGCCCGAGCGCCGCCCGCGTCGGGTGCTCGGGGCCAGTCGCAATGTGAACCAGCAAGCGTCCCATGTAGCCCTCCAACGCATAGCCGAGCATGGCTCATGATTCAAACCGCGACCATGGCCGGCGACCGATACGATACGCGGGATATGTCTGAACTCACCACGTCTCTTGCGACCTCCTACCGAACCCACACCTGCGGAGCGCTTCGGGCCGACGATGCTGGCGCCACCGTCAAGCTGGCGGGCTGGGTTCATCGCCGCCGGGATCACGGCCAGCTGATCTTTCTGGACCTCCGGGATCGACACGGGATCACGCAGGTCATCATCGACGCCACCGATTCGCCCGCGGCGCATGCCGCTGCCTCGAGCGTGCGTTCGGAGTACGTGATCGTGGTTTCCGGCGTGGTCGCGCCGCGCCTGGCCGGGACGGAGAACGCCAAGCTACCGACGGGCGCGGTTGAGGTCCGCGCCACGGACGTCTCGATCCTCAACGAGTCGAAGACGCCGCCCTTCTACATCAACGACCCCGACGCCCCGGTCGACGAGTCCCTGCGGCTCAAATACCGCTATCTGGACATTCGACGCGAGCCGATGCAGCAGCGCCTGCTGCTCCGGAGCCGCCTGGTCCACGCGATTCGGGAGGTCCATCACGACAGCGGCTTCGTCGAGATCGAGACGCCCAACCTGATCAAGTCGACGCCCGAGGGCGCCCGCGACTTCATCGTCCCGTCCCGCCTCCAACCAGGCAGCGTGTACGCGTTGCCACAGAGCCCGCAACAGCTCAAGCAACTCCTGATGGTCGGCGGCGTGGACCGCTACTTCCAGATCGCCCGCTGCTTCCGGGACGAGGATCTGCGCGGCGACCGCCAGCCGGAGTTCACCCAGCTCGATCTTGAGATGAGCTTCGTTGACGAGGCAGCCGTGATGGGCTTCGTTGAGGCGATGGCGATTGCGGTGACGCGGGCCGTCGTGCCGGACCGGCCGATCCAGGAGACACCCTTTCCGCGGTTCACCTATGCCGAGGCCATGGAGCGGTTCGGATCCGACAAGCCGGACCTGCGTTTCGGGATGGAGCTGGTGGATCTAGCGCCGGAGCTCGTCGATGCGGGCGGCGCGCCGGCGTCCGGCTTCCGCGTCTTCGACGAGACGATTGTGGCCGGTGGACGCGTCAAGGCGATTGCCGCACTCGGCATGGCCGACTCGCCGCGCAGTCGGATCGATGAGCTGACCGAAACGGCGAAGCGGTTCGGAGCAAAGGGCCTCGCCTATCTCGCTGTCGAGTCCGACGGGTCCATCAGGAGCCCGATCCTCAAGTTCCTCGGCGACGACCTGGCGGGCCGACTGGTGGTCCGGGCGGGCGCGGATCCGGGAGACCTCGTTCTGATCGTCGCCGACACCACATCGGTGGCCAACGACGTGCTCGGTCGCTTGCGTGCGGAGCTCGGGACGCAGCTCGGCCTCGCCGACCCGGACGCGCTGGCTTACTGCTGGGTCTACCGGTTCCCGATGTACCAGTGGGACGCGGACGGGTCCCGCTGGGACGCCACCCACAACCCGTTCTCGGGCGTCGTTCCCGAGGACGAGGTCCTGCTCACCACCGTTTCCGGCGACCTCTCCAAGCCATCACCCGCGGATGCGGCCGGCCAGGCCCGCGCCATGCAGTACGACATCGCCCTCAATGGCTGGGAGCTCGGCGGTGGCTCGGTCCGGATCTGGCGACGAGACCTGCTCGAGACAAGCTTCGCCCTGCAGGGCTACAGCCAGGAGCGGATGCGGAACATGTTCGGGGCGATCCTCGATGCGTTCGAATTTGGCGCGCCGCCACATGGCGGGATCGCGCTCGGGATCGATCGCTGGGCTGCGCTGCTTGCCTACCAGACCAACATCCGCGAGGTCATGGCATTTCCCAAGACGCAGTCGGGCAATGACCCGATGCTCGAGGCGCCCTCCGCGCCGGATCCAACGCAGTACGCGGATCTGGGCCTGAAGTTCGTCGGGATCCCCGGCAAGCCGGCCTGAGCGCGCAGGACGGGTCTAGTGGGTATCGGACCCGATCGAAGATGGCGCCTCGAGAGGCGCGTCCTCCGGGGTCGCGGCCGCCATCGACCCCCACTCGTGGGCGCCGAGCGGCTCGCTTGGTCCCTCATAGGGAGGCAGGCCCGCTCGCTCGGTGTCGCCGTCAATGACGGTTCCTGGGTCTCCGAGATCGATCACGCGGAGGGTGAGCCCGGTCTCGATCAGCTCGTCGAGCAGGTCATCGGGCATCGCCGCGGTGGCCAGACCGCGGAGCGCTGCCAGCGCGGTGATTGGCACCAGCGCTGGCCAGCCCGCCTCGTCGTGATAGGCCGGCCGGATCATGACGTCGGGGGTCGCCCCATGCGCCTCGACCAGTGACGTGACGGTCTCGGGACCGACCCAGCAGAGTCGAGCCGGCCAGACGAGGGCGGCTGTCACGTCGCTGATCTCGGCCGCCGCCGTTTGGATTCCGCGAACGATCTGGCCAACCGGTCCCGATTCGGATGGGGCCGGACCAATCAGGGTGACAGACGCTCCAGAAAGCGCGACCGCGACGGTGCCGTCCGGATCGGGCGCAACCACGATGATCGGCATCGCCCCGCCAGACCATGCAGCGTCGGCGATCCTGCGGACGCGCGAGACGCCGGCGGCGTCGGCAACGGCTCGGCTGGCTGAGGCGGCGAGGATGACGGCTGCAACAGTCACGGGACGGAGATCCTAGCAGTCGCGAAAGCAGGGGTCGACGTGGACCCGACGGGCCCGACTCCCAGCTGGCGCATCATCGCGATTCCAGGGACTGATACGGACCAGGAGGTTCAGCGTTGACCCAGGAGAACGAAACGGGGACTTGGCACTACGGGCTCGTGGCGCGCTGGTGGGCTGAGTTCGAGCGGCCGGAACCAGAGGAGCTGGCCTTCTTCGGCGACGCGATCCGGCGCTACGGCGAGCCCGCTCTCGATCTTGGGTGCGGCACCGGTCGAATTCTTGTTCCGCTCGCGGCTGCTGGACTTGAGGTCGACGGAACGGACGTCTCGCCGGACATGATCCGCCTGGCTGCAGGCGCGGCAAGTGTCGCAGGCGTCTCGCCGCGTCTCGAGGTTCAGGCCGGGCATGACCTCGACCTCGGGCGGCGATACCGGACGATCTACCTGTGCGGCGTGTTCGGTCTTGGAGGCCGGCGAGACTGGGATCGCGAGGTCCTCTGTCGTGCGTTCGACCACCTCGAACCGGGTGGCGCACTCCTGATCTGGCACGAGCTTCCATATGAGGGACTTGATGCCGAGCGATGGGGGGTCTGGTTGCCCGACGGGCGGGCGTCGCTGCCTGGCCCATGGCCCGACGAGGGGGACCGCAAACGGACGGCCGATGGCGATGAAATCGAGCTGATTGGGAGGTGGGTCGGCTTCAACCCATACACCCAGCGTCGTGATCTCGAGCTGCGCGCTCGGCTGTGGCGCGAGGGCAAGGTCATCACGGAGGAGACTCGAGCTCTCAGCGAGACCCTCTACTTCGCACAGGAGATCCTGCTGATGCTCGAGCTGGCGGGTTTTCGGGACGTGGAGGTCGGGGCAGGTTCATCGAGGCGCCCAGCCTCGCAGGACGACGGTGTCGTCGTGTTCATCGGGCGTCGGCCCGGCGATGGGGCTGCCAGGCCCTGAGTGCCGGCCAGATCTGGCCCACCGCCGGACCTGTGCGACAATCCCCGACCCATGACCGCGCCCATCCCTTCCACCGTGCCGCCCGCCGTCGACTGGGTCGACGCGCCCGGAAGCGACGCGACGGTGGCTCGCGACGACCTGCGCGACGTTGCGATCGTTGCCCACGTCGATCACGGCAAGACGACGCTCGTTGACGCGCTCCTGCGCCAGACGGGCACGTTCCGGGCGAACGAGGCCCTCGTCGACCGGGTCCTGGACTCAGGGGATCTCGAGCGTGAGAAGGGGATCACGATCCTGGCCAAGCAGACCACGGTCGATCACGACGGCGTCCGCCTGAACATCGTGGATACGCCCGGACACGCCGACTTCGGGGGCGAGGTCGAACGCTCGCTCCTGATGGTGGATAGCGTCCTGCTGCTGGTCGATGCCGCCGAAGGGCCGCTCCCGCAGACCCGCTACGTTCTCCAGAAGGCCATGGCTCGGCGTCTGCCGGTGGTCGTCGCCCTCAACAAGATCGACCGCTCCGATGCGCGACCGGCCGAAGTCCTCGACGCCGTCTACGAACTGTTCCTCGATCTCGGCGCCGACGACGACCAGATCGACTTCCCGGTCGTCTATACCAACGCCAAGTTGGGCACCTCCACGATGGACCTGTCGGTCCCGGGCACGAACCTCCGGCCGCTCCTGGATCTGCTCGTCCAGGTGACCCCGCCACCGCGCCACCTGCCCGGCCACCCGCTGCAACTCCTGGTGACCAACCTCAGCGCCAATGAGTACGTCGGCCGAATGGCCGTCGGGCGTATCCGTAACGGAACCATTCGCGTCGGCCAGCGCATCGTGGTCGTCCGCGAGGCGCCAGACGACACGGCCGGGACCGTGGAGCCCGGACGGACCGTCTCGATCTCGGGCACGGTCACGACGCTCCAGACGGCGCACGGCATCGATCGGGTCGATATCACCGAGGCCGGACCGGGCGAGATCGTGTCGGTCGCCGGTCTGCCGGATGTCACGATCGGGGACACAATCACCGACCCCGCTGACCCGCGACCACTCCCGCGCCTCGACGTTGACGCCCCGACCCTGCGGATGACGTTCGGGGTCAATACCTCGCCGCTCGCCGGACGCGAGGGCAAGTTCGTGACGTCCCGACAGATCAAGGCGCGGCTGGACAAGGAAGTTCTCGGCAATGTTTCGGTCGAGGTCTACCCAACTGAATCGGGCGACACGTTCGAGGTTCGAGGCCGCGGCGAGCTCCAGCTGGCCGTCCTGATCGAGCAGATGCGCCGCGAGGGCTACGAGATGACGGCCTCCCGCCCAGAGGTGATCCTGCGCAACACGCCCGATGGCGTCATGGAGCCTTATGAGCGCGTCACGATCGACATCCCGCCCGACTACATCGGCGAGGTTCAGACCGCCCTGGCGGGCCGCAAGGGGCGCCTTGAGCAGATGACGACCGATGCCGACGGGCGCGTGCGCCTCGAGTATGTGCTGCCGGTCCGCGGCCTGATCGGCTATCGCGGCCAGCTGCTGACCGAGACGCGGGGTACCGCGCTCCTGCACCAGCTCGGTGAGGGCTATGGGCCATGGGCCGGCGAGGTCACCCATCGGACCTCGGGCGTCCTCGTCAGTGATCGATCGGGCGTCTCGAACGCCTATGGGCTGTTCAATCTCCAGGAACGGTCGCAGCTCCTGATCGGCACGGGTGTCGAGGTCTATGAGGGCATGATCGTCGGCGAGAACGCCCGGGCCGGCGACCTCGACGTCAACGCGACCAAGGAAAAGAAGCTGACCAATATCCGGACTCATTCACACGATGAGTCGCTCCGCCTGACGCCACCTCGTCCGCTGACCCTGGAGTCCGCTCTCGAGTTCATCGCGGCCGACGAGCTCGTCGAGGTCACGCCACTCTCCATCCGCCTCCGCAAGCGTGCGCTTCCCAAGCACGAACGCGAGCGCGAGCGAGGCCGGGAATACGATCGGAGCCGGGTCGAAGCCTGAGCGCTGAGCGGGCCGTGAGCGGGCCCTGAGCTCCGTCGGGCCTACAATCCCTGCCATGTCCGTCTACCTGGACCACGCCGCCACGACACCCCTCCGGCGGGAGGCACTCGAGGCGATGCTGCCGTACCTGACCGAGCAGTTCGGCAATCCGAGCTCGCCACACGGGTGGGGCCGTCGCGCACGTGCCGGACTCGACGAGGCACATGAGCGCGTGGCCGGGGCGCTCGGAGCGAACCCGCGGGAGATCGTCCTGACGAGTGGTGGCACCGAGGCGCTCAACCTGGCCATCAAGGGCGCAGCCTGGGCCGGCAAGGCGAGCGGCCATCGGATCATCACTACCGCGGTCGAGCATCACGCAGTGCTCCACCCGCTCCGACAGCTCGAGAAGTTCGGGTTCGAGACGGTCGAGCTGGCCGTTGATCGCTACGGACGGCTGGACCCGGACACGCTCTCGGCCGCGCTGACGGACCGGACGATCCTGGTCGCCCTCGGCCACGCCAATAATGAGGTCGGGACCATCCAGGCGATCGTGGAACTGGTTGCCCGGGTCCGCCGAGACGGGCCGCGAGGCTGCCTGGTGGCGATCGATGCCGTAGCCTCCGCGCCCTACCTCACCCTCGACGTTTCGGAGCTCGATTGCGACCTGCTCGCCATCGCAGCCCACAAGTTCGATGGCCCCAAGGGTGCCGGGGCCCTCTACCTGCGTGCCGGGATCCATCTCCTGAGCCAGCAGCAGGGCGGGTCGCAGGAGCGCTTCCGGCGGGCCGGGACCGAGGATGTGGCGGCGGCCGTCGGCATGGGCGTGGCGTTCGAGCTCGCGGTGGCGGAGATCCCGGTGGTTGCGCCTCGCCTCCAGGCAGACCGGGACCGCCTGCTCAGCTGCCTGACCTCGCTCGATGACGTTGAGACGACCGGACACCCCATCGATCGACTCCCAGGCCTGGTCTCCGTGGTCGCCCGTGGCGTCGAGGGCGCGACCGTCGTCCTCAAGCTCGATCTCGAGGGCGTGGCGGCGTCGGTCGGCTCCGCATGTACGACTGGATCCGCCGAGCCGTCTCACGTCCTCCGTGCCATGGGCTACCCGGACGAAGAGGCACGCGGGTCGCTCCGGGTGTCGCTTGGCCGTGGCACCGGCCGGGACGACGTTGCGGCTGCCGTCGATATCATCCCGCGGGTCCTGACCGCGGCTCGCGAGGGCGCTCGGCGCGTGGCTGCCGAGTCGGAAGCTGCGCGAGCGAGGAAGCAGCCGGTCGACGTCGGGCCGCCAGGATGAGCCGGATCCTCGTTGCAATGTCGGGCGGGGTCGACTCGTCCGTCGCTGCGGCGCTCATGGCCGAAGCTGGACACGACGTCGTCGGCGTCTGGATGCGACTCCACGATGCAGGCGACACGGTCTCCGAGTTCAAGAAGAGCTGTTGCTCGCTGGATGCAGCCGAAGACGCGCGACGCGTTGCCGCGCAGCTCGACATTCCGTTCTACGTCCTCAACCTGGAGCGCGAGTTCGAGGCGGGCGTGCTGGCGCCGTTTCTGAACACATACCTCGAGGGGGCAACCCCCAGCCCCTGCATCGACTGCAACACGACGGTCAAGTTCGGAGCCCTGCTCGGACAGGCTCGCCACCTGTACGACTGCGATGCCGTGGCCACCGGTCACTACGCGCGGCGCGAGACCGGCCCAGATGGACGTCTGCGGATGCTCCGGGCGCGGGACTCGGACAAGGACCAGACCTATTTCCTGTATGGCCTCCGTCAGGATCAGCTTCGTGACGCGCGGTTTCCGATCGGCGAGCTCACCAAGCCCGAGGTCCGGCGAATCGCGACCGGACTCGGGCTGGCGACCGCTGACAAGCCGGAAAGTCAGGGCATCTGCTTCATTCCAGGGGGTGACGTTCGGGGCGCGCTTCGAGAGCGGAGTGGCTGGAGTCCCGAGCCGGGAGTCGTGATGGACGAGGACGGCCGTCCGGTCGGGGAGCATGACGGGGCCGTCGGCTACACGACGGGCCAACGCCAGGGGCTCGGTGTCGCCCTCGGCAGTCCTCGCTACGTCTCGCGGATCGACCCGATCTCGAACACGATCACGCTGGGTCGCCGCGAAGACCTCGAGACGACGCATCTGGTCCTCGACGACGTTCGCTTCATCGACGATCAGCCCCCGACGGCCCCGTTCCGGGCGGCCGTCCGGATCCGGCATCGGGGTCAGCCGATCCCGGCCCTGGTTTCACAGTCGGCTGGCGCGGGTCGGGACATCCGACGATGGCAGGTGGAGATCGATGCCCCCGTCTGGGCGGCCGCACCTGGTCAGGCCGCCGTTCTGTACGACGGGGAGGTCTGCCTGGGTGGCGGCCGGATCGCGCGTGATGTACGCGGCAGCGCAGCTCCGGGAGTTGCCGCCGGCGCCGCCGTGGCCCAGGTAGCGAGCGCGTGACCCTGGGGCCCGCGCCCGTTCTCGCCCTCCTGCTCGCGATCTTCCACGTCTCGCTGTACGTGCTCGTCCGGGGCACCGCGGGTCAGCGCCTGCCGTGGCTCATCGTTGCGGCATTCCTCGGGGCCTGGGCCGGAGACGCGCTCGCGGGACAGCTCGGAATCGAAGTCCTGATGGTCGGCGATTTCCACGTGATCGGCGGGTCCGTGCTGGCCTGGGTCGGGATTGGCGGCGTCGCCGTGGTGGCGGTGCTCGCGCCGCCGCCCGCACCACCGGGTGAGGAGCGCCTGTGAGCCAGACGGACCGGACGCGGACTCGGTCGCGCATCGGCTCACCGGCAGGTTCGGGATCGCTGGACGGGAGAGGACCGAATGCGGCGGGCCTGGTCGGCTGGCCGCGCTTCCTTCGAGGCGTGTCGCTCGGTGCCCTGGTTGGCGCCGCGATTGCCGGCTCGAGGATCTGGAATCGCCGAAAGCCCGGACCGGGCGAGCCAGGATCCCCCGGGTCGAAACCATCGGACGAGCCGCCATCGGGCTGAGGTTGCCGCCGGCGAGTGGCCCGGACCGGCCGGGCCTAGGGTCTGCTCGGCTACCATTGCCGCCGGATGGCAAACCTGACTTCGCAGCCTGACCCGCGGATCACCTCGCTCCCTGCGGCCGAGATTCGGCGCCGATTCGTCGAGTTCTTCGCCGAGCGCGGTCACACCGTCGTGCCCAGCGCCAGCCTGGTGCCGGGAGGCGATCAGACGCTCCTGTTCACGAACTCCGGCATGGTCCAGTTCAAGGACGCCCTGACCGGTGCCGAGAAGCGGAGCTATTCGCGGGCGGTCGACTACCAGCGCTGCCTGCGGGTTGCCGGCAAGCACAACGACTTCGAGGAGGTTGGCCGAACACCGCGTCATCACACCCTCTTCGAGATGCTCGGCAACTGGAGTTTCGGCGACTACTTCAAGCGCGACGCCATCCACTGGGCCTGGGATTTCCTGACCCGGGATCTCGGGATCCCCGGCGATCGCCTGGCTGCCACCGTCTACACGACCGATGACGTTGCCTACGACATCTGGCGGACCGAGATCGGGCTGCCGGCCGAGCGGGTCGCCCGCTGGGGCGACTGGGAAAACGGCGACGAGAAGAACTTCTGGCGGATGGCGGACACGGGGCCGGCGGGGCCGTGTTCGGAGATCCATTTCGATCGCGGCCAGGAGTTCAGCGAGGGCGACTTCTGCACCCCGGACCATTCCGAGCACTGTCCGCGCTGGCTGGAAATCTGGAATCTCGTGTTCATGGAATTCGAGCTGGCCCTCGATCGCTCCCTGACGCCGCTGGCCGCCCCCGGTGTGGATACCGGCCTTGGCCTTGAGCGGCTCGCCAGTGTCCTCCAGCAGGTCCCGACGAACTACGACATCGACCTCTTCGCGCCGATCCACGCTCGGATGCGCGAGCTGCTGTCCCACGATCCGGACAACTTCGAGGCGGAGCGGTTCAGCTACCAGGTCATCGCCGACCACTCGCGGGCCGTCACATTCCTCATCGGCGACGGCGTCCTCCCATCGAACGAGGGTCGCGGCTACGTGCTCCGCCGGATCCTGCGGCGCGCCGTCCGGCACGGCCGTCTGCTCGGCCGCCTGGAGCCGTTCATGGTCGAGACCGCCTCGGTCGTGATCGACACGATGGCAGACGCCTACCCTCACCTGGACGAGCGGCGGTCTGAGATCCTGGCGGCGATCGCCCGCGAGGAGACCCAGTTCAGCCGGACGCTCAAGGCGGGGACGGACATCCTTGAGGAGTCGCTCAGAGGCCTGACCAGCAGCGAGCGGGTCGTCGGACTGCGTCCTGAGGATCTTCGCGCGGACGCTCCGAGCGTGCCGGGCGAAGTCGCCTTCAAGCTCCACGACACCTTCGGGTTTCCAATCGATCTGACGATCGAGCTGGCGGCCGAATACGGAGTCGGGGTCGACCGAGCTGGGTTCGATGCCGCGCTCGCGAAGCAGCGTGATCGGTCCAGGTCCGGGACCAGGGCCGCCCTGACACGGCATGCCGAACTGAGTTCGATGTACGCGGCGATCCAGGCCCGCGGCGGTGACACGGTCTTCGAGGGCTACGAAACGATGACCGTGCCCGACGCGCTGGTCGTGGCGATTATCCGCGACGGCATCGAGTACGAGTCGCTCGAGGCCAAGGGGGACGAGGAGCTTCGGACCGAGGCCGGCGCGACTGCCGAGTTGATCCTCGGCCGGACGCCGTTCTACGGCGAGGGCGGCGGTCAGATCGGGGACCGCGGCGTCGTTCGCGATGCCAGCGGCGTCATCGTATTCGAGGTCGAGGACACTCAGAAGCCGGTGACCGGCCTGTTCGTCCATCACGGCACACTGCGCGGCCGACTGTCGGTCGGAGACTCCGTCAGCGCCGCGGTCGACCCCAAGCGTCGGGCCGACACCATGCGCAACCACACGGGGACCCACCTCGTCCATCGGGCCCTCCGCAATGCGGTCGGCGAGGGTGCCCGTCAGGCCGGGTCGCTCGTGACGCCCGACTACCTGCGCTTCGATTACCCAGCAGACCGGGCCCTGACCGACGTCGAGCGGCGTTCGATCGAGGATGAGGTCCGCCAGATCATCCGAGAGGATCGCCCCGTCACCATCGCGTTGATGGGGATGCAGGACGCGATCGACGCCGGCGCGGATGCCTTCTTCGATGAGAAATACGGCGAAACGGTCCGGACAATCCGGGTCGAAGACTTCAGCTTCGAGCTCTGCGGTGGCACGCATTGCCGGTCGTCCGGCCAGGTCGGGGGCTTCGTCATCACCTCGGATCGCAGCATCGGGTCGGGCATGCGCCGGATCGAGGCCCTGACCGGAGCCGGGGCGGACGCGTACCTGAGGTCGCGCACCGAGGCCCTCGAGACGATCCAGGCGACCGTCGGCGCGCAGACCGTGGAGGCGATCC
>JBDTOF010000071.1:0-2948 GCA_039933375.1 Chloroflexota bacterium | reverse complement strand
CCACCTCCTGGATCGCGAGACCCGCGTCGATCTCGGGATCTGGCTCATCGCCACCGAAGGGGGGGCCCGCAGCCTCGTGCTCCCGCCCGTTGACGCGACGATGCTCCGCGAAGCGGGCATCGACCAGGTCTGGGCGACGGATGTCGAAGCGTCCACCGACGGCTCGTACCTGGCGGTCCAGTCCTGCGATCCGGAGACGTGCCTGACAAGGATCCAGGATCGCCTGAGCGGTGCCGTCACCTCCATCACCGGAGGCCACGGGGCCATCATCGGGTTCGTCGGTCAGCGGCTGGTGGCCATGGGCGAGTGCGACGGAGTGCCGTGCCCGATCCTTTCATTCGGCGTCGCCGGAGGACCGCCGACGGAGATCGCGCCCTCGGTCATCGCCGCCGCCACATCCGCCGATGGCCTCGTCGTGGCCATCGCCGGGTCGGGCCCGGAGACCGCCATCGAGGCCATCGACCTCGAGTCGGGAGCCCGCCACTCGCTCGGGAGCCTTGCCAACGGGGCGCTGCCGCTCGCCGGTTCGTCCAGGGTCGCCGGGATCGAGACCATCCCGTCGGCCATCGGGGTGATTCGCGCCGACGGCACGCCAGAGGCGTTCGATGTCGGCGACACCTTCCATGCATCCGCCACCGAGAACGAAGGGGTAGTTCCGTGACCACCATGACTCACCGGGTGCCGACGCACCGACGCCGCCGGGCGATCTTCTCGGCCGTGGCCCTGGCCGCGGCACTGATCGGCGGCCTGGCTGGCCCGGCCGGGGCGCACGGACCCGACCCGAACGTCGGCGGGACGCGCTGGGCGTCGAACCAGGCGCTCAAGTACCAATGGCGAAGCGGCCAGACGCCACCGTCGTGGATGGCACCGGCCATCGATGCCGCGGCCGCCGACGCGAGCCTGACCCGGGCATCGCGGGCCGCGACGTTCTCTCGTGTGAGCTCGGGTTCGGCCAGCCTCATCGCCTACGGGGAACCGACCGGCTGCTCGCCAGCGGGGATCGCCTGCTTCAGTCGGGCCGGGGCACCGTCGTACTTCCTGATGTGGTTCCGCGCCCATGGCTACGTCTTCGACTGGGGCTCCCTGCGCTGGTGCCAGGCGCTCTCCACTCTGGCCAATGGCTGCTTCGACGTCGAGAACGTGGCCCTCGACGAATTCGGCCACGTTGAGATCCTGGGTCATCACGTGAACCTCGCCGACGGGTCGGACTACGGCGACGCCGTCGTCCAGACGGTGGCCCGTGCTCGTCCGGCAGCTGGTTGGCAGAGTCATGCGTTTGCCCGCTGCGATACGGCACGACTCCAGCTCGAATACGACCGGCAGAGCCCACGCGATCTGTTCTCATCGTGCCTGGCCATCCCTACCACGCTGGTCCTGTCGGCGAGTCCGACGAGCACATGGGTGGGCGGGAGCGTGACCATGACTGCGGCGCTGAGAACAACGACGGCGAGCTCGAATGGGGCGCTTGCGAACGATCCGGTCAGCGGCCGGACCGTGGCACTCCAACGGCGCACGCCAGGGACAACGACCTGGTCGGCGGCGGGGAACCTCTCCCCGAGTAGCACCGTGGACGGCAGCTATTTGCTGACACTGTCGGCCGCGGCCACCTACGAGTGGCGGGCGGTCTTCGCCCCCGCCTCCGGGGACGGAGCCCTCGCCGCGACGTCGGCAATCGTCAAGGTGATCGTCGGCACCTGTGCCCAGCCGACCTGTGCCGGGAACCATTCGAAGGTTGCCGCTGCACGACTTGGCGGGTACCTCTCGTGAGCCCCACCCAGGCCCGCGCTGCAATGCCGGCCGCCGCGTGGCGTCTACTCGGACTGAGCCTCCTGGTCAGCATCTCGGGGCTCGGATGCTCGGCAGGCGCCGGGGCTCCGTCCGGGTCGGCCGGAGCGTCCGGGGCAGCGGAGACCCCGACCTCAGTGCCGACGGCCAGAGCAACCGTCGGGCCCGAGTCGGTCGCCTGGATGGCGGCCATTGCCGTTCTCGTCACGGAGCCCGCCGCGACCGAGGGTGAACTGGGTTCGTACGCCATCGACGGGCAGGGCAGTGACGCCCCCTGGCTTCCGTTCGGATCGCTGATCGATGTCGAGGTCGTGGCCGGTCAGCCGGTGTCCGTTCGGCTGCTTGACGGTGGCTCGATCAGCGGCTGGGTCGCCGACCTCGCAGCCTGGGACGACACGACCGGGTCACTCGCCCGTCGCGTGGCCGAGCAGGAGGGCGGGGCCGCCGTTCAGGACGTCGCACTCGGCTCAATTCCGGTGGGCCGCTGGGTCCTGGCCGTCCGGCTGTTCCGGGCCGATGCCCGCGGCGATGGGACCACCTTCTGGGCCGTAACCGTGCGCTGACTGCGCCACAACGATCGACCCGCCCGGTTTCCGGGCGGGTCGTCTGAATCGCGAATTGATGGACGGCCCCTCGCGGCCGTCGGGGTCAGGCCGAGGCAACCGTCGCGGGACTCCCGAAGATGGAGACCTGGGCTTCCTCGGGCAGCATCACGCCGAAGACCTTCTGGAGGGCAAGGAGGTGCACGCACGCACCCCAACTCTCGAAATAGTGGCAGGTGCAATGCCACTGACCGGATTCGAGACTGACCTGGTGCGTGTCGTTGTCGCCGCGGAAGGTGAGCGAGAGTCGATCGAGCGAAATGCGATCGAGTTCGCGGGCGTAACGATTGGCCTTCTCGACCTTACCGATCAGGGAGCTGTGCATCTGGCTCGACCTCCGGCCCCCGCAGGGGCTGCTGGCGAGCCGCCGTCCGGTCATTGCACCATCGACCAGGCGAAGCGGTCGCGGGGACAGCCTACACCCGCGGGCCCGGGCGCAACAGCCCGGACCGATGTCAGGGCGCGCTCGTACCCCTGCGCGCCCGTCAGGGGGCGCTCGTACCCTCGCGCGCCCGTCAGGGGGCGCTCGTGCCCTCGCGGCCGAAATCGTCGGCCAGGCGG
>JBDTOF010000070.1:0-2464 GCA_039933375.1 Chloroflexota bacterium | reverse complement strand
GGCGAACTCTACGGGGAGGCGCCGCCGCTCCTGGTCGCGGGCCGGGCGTTCCACCGGGCAATTCGAACCGGAGACCGGGTGGCCATCGACGCGGCCGGCCGAATCTTCGTGTCCCGGGGTGGCCCCGCGAGCGCGTGAGGCAGGCGGCCGCGCAGGGCCGATGAGCCGGGGGAGATGGGGGGTGGTGGAGCTACGGGGACTCGAACCCCGGACCTTCTGAATGCCATTCAGACGCTCTTCCAGCTGAGCTATAGCCCCGCGCCGGAGCGGGAGTATAGCAGGAGGTCAGACCGGCTCCGTGGCGCCGCCGGGTTGGCCCGCTCACGGCGAGATCGCGATCAGGACGAAGGCCCGCTGGCCGACATGCGGCGGCGGAGGCGTAGTCGCCACGCTCACGATCCAGGCGTGACATCGACGTATGCATAGACACTCTGCCAGACCGTCTCTCCACGCCGAGTCGCCCCGACCCAGATCCGCGCCAGGGAGCCCGTCGTCCGAGAGAGGAAGACGGCCAGCCGGCCGGCCGGGTTGAGCCCGTCGGGTGTGTACCAACCGCCGAGGTCGCAGTTGTCCGTGGTCGCCCACTGGCTGGGAGAACCACCGATCGCATCGCCGCGACCGCACTGGCCGCTCCACCCAATGACGGTCCAGCCAGGCACCTCCACCCGGATCAGGGTCGCCGGCTCAACGGTCAGTGTCGGAATCTCCAACGGCATCGGGTCATCGGTGCAGGATTCCCAGCCTCCGACTCCGGAGGCAAAGGCCCAGGATGCCCCGCACGGTGCCCGCGCCGGTATCACGGCCGCACCGTTTCGCCCCACGAATCTTGCGGCCGGCACCTTCTCACCAGCGGCATCGATGAGCCAGTGGCCCTCGATGGTGACATCAGCCGAGAACCGCAGTGTCACGGTCAGCGTCGACCGTCCTGTCTGGAGGTCATGCAGGGTCCACCGGTTCTGCGTGTACAGGAACGGGTCGTTCGATTGATTTGATTCCTGGCCGAAACCCACCCCGCCCCAGGGGCTCGTGGCCTCGAGATTCCACGCCAGGGCGCACACATCGCCGGCGACTCGAACTTCCAGGGTGTCACGCAGGCGAACCGGAACGAGCGGCGGATCCGCGCCGTCCAAGCTCCCCTGGATCACACCCTGGCTGGAGCTCACGAGAATGATTGCCGGACCGCCCGCCGCCGGCGGGGCCTTGCACGGGGCCATCGGGGGCTCGATGGGAGTCGGGAGGGGGAGGGGGTCGCGCGTGGTGACGACTCGGAAGAAGCGCTCCACCGATGCTCCGCCCGTGCCGCCGGTGGCATCCGTCGCGAACTGCGCCGCGACGCGGACGATCCAGTCACCGACCGGCAGGCTCCCAAGGACCGTCGACGATCGGCCAAAACGAAGATCGATACGGCGGAAGACGATCGGAAACGGAACGCTGATGCCCGGGCCCGCCGGCAGGTAGTCGACCGAGACCTGGCCCAGGCAGGCGTCTCCGTCCGCTCCGAGCGTCAACGTTGCCAGGAGCCTCTTGATCGCAGACGGACCATCCAATTCAACCGACGGCCACGCGGCAGGCTCACCGCCGGTGGCACCCGGATTCGAGGCATTGGCGCCCAGAACGGCCGGCGGATCAGCACCAACGACGCCCAGGCGAATCTCGGGCTCCGCGCCTGCCGGCAGCGTGAGGCAAGCCTGGCTGAGAGTCGCAGTTGGGCTTGGGCGCGCCCTCGGACTCGGGCTGGGGATCGCGGTGAATCCGTCGGGCGACCCGACCGGAGATGGCAGACCAGGAGATGAACTCGGGATCCCGTTGCCGACCAGCCCCATCCCGGCTCCGATGACAACGATTGCGAAGGCCGCCAGGGCGATGAGCGGGACCTGATCGCCCCTTCCGCTCCGTATCGCCACGACAGGCGTGACGGGCGCCTCGACGCCATCCGGTTTCATCGGGCGATCACCCTGGCGTAGTAGGGAGCGTTGAATCGGTTGCCGCGCGCCTCGACCGCCGTGATCCGGATCTGCACGATGGTCTCGCCCGGAGGGAGGATGAACGCTGCGGGTTCGGTGAGGACCGACCCGCTGTCGGAGGCCGCACCACCGAGCGAACCGCATGTCGAGGTGTCGTAGTAATCGGGGCTACCCTGCCATTGATCCGCGCGCCCGCAGGCCGCGTACCAAGTCGTGATTTGCCATCCCTCGAGGTCCAGGTGCAGCGGCCGGTACGCCCGGACGCGCAGGGCCGCGCGTGTCGGCTCGTACCCGAATGAGTTGCAGGTCTCTCTGGTCTCGTACGCGTTCGCGAACGTAAGCGTGAGGCCGCATCCGGGACTCGCTTGGAACCGAGCGCCATCATCGGCCACCAGGTACAGCGGCGGGATAACGAATGGGTCGACGCTCAGCTGCCATGACCGAGTGATCTCGATGCCAGCGGGGAAGCGGAGTACGGCTGTGAGGAGACCGCTGCCTGC
>JBDTOF010000069.1:0-4036 GCA_039933375.1 Chloroflexota bacterium | reverse complement strand
CGGCGTGGCAAGGACACGATCCAGCGTCGCCGTGGTCGAGGCAAGGGCCACGTTCTCAGCTCGAAGCTGATCAAGCTCCGCTGAGCGGTTGAGGGCGAGCGTGCCCGCTCCAAGGGCAAGCACCAATGCCGCAGCGACGCCGAGCCACGGTGCGGATGGTCGGCGGGCAGCGGCTCTGGGTGCTGGGTCAGCCGGTCGGCGAATGGACGGCATGGTCCGTCCCTCTGCCGGCGAGTCTAGCTCCGCATCAACCGCGGCCAGAGTCGCGGAGCGGAGCGATTCCGGTGCGCGCACGAACCCGACCTCATCCTCGGGAGATCCGGACGCACCGGGGACGGCCCACCCAACGTCACCCGACTCGCCAGGAGCGGAACCGGCCAGTCCGATCCAGGCCCAGGTCCGCCGCCAGCCCGCGAGTTCGGTCGCGCACCGGTCGCAGGCCGCAAGGTGGGAGCGGAGAGCCACCATCTCGGTTGATCCGTCGCTCTCGAGGCGCGCCAGACGTCCCGGCTCAAGCGCGAGGTCGGCCAGGCGCTCCAACGCTTCAGCGTGCAGCATTGGTGTCTCCGGTCAGCGCACTGTTCATGGTTGGGTCCGCAGCCTGGCTGGGGATCGGGCGTTCGCTTTCATTTGCAGGACGGACGGCCGCAAGGCCATCGATGAGGTCGGGCACGCTCTCGAGGGTGTCTCGCAGTGTTGCCAACCCGCGCCGGGTCCGGGTCTTGACGGTCCCGAGTGGCCACCCGAGTCGCTCGGCGATCTCGACCTGGGTCAGTCCGTCCTCGTACGCCAACCTGAGCGCCTCCCGCTCGGGCAGGGCCAGGGTGGATAGGGCGGTCCTCACCACTGCCTGGGTCCAGGCGAGCAACGCTGCATCCTCGGGCCCGACATTGCTTGCGGCGGGGGTATCGACCGGCCGACCTGCCGCCATGGCTCGGTCCAGTCCGGACGTCGGGTCGTCGTCGCTGCCGCGCACGACGACCAGCCGCGGGCGCCGAGCCGTGGCGCGCAGCCGGTCGATTGCCCGGTGGCGGGCGATCCCGAGCAACCAGCCGAGCAGAGAACCGGACGCCGCCGCGTACTGGCCGGCGTGCCGCCAGGCCGAAAGGTAGACGTCCTGGACGATCTCCTCGGCCCCCTCGCGATCGCGGAGGAAGCGGACGACCGACCCATACACGACGTCGGCGTGCCGGTCGTATGCCTCATTGAAGGCCGCCTCGTCGCCCGCCGCGATCCGCGCGACCAGCGCTCCGTCGGAATTATCGCGCTCGGCCACGATCAGGAACGTCGCCGTGCGCCAGCCCGCGACCCGCGGCTGAACAGAGACCAGGGCGATGGGACTGGTCGCGACCGATCTGATGAGCCTCTCATCCCGCCATGGTTCCACCTGCAGTCGTCCTGTCAAGCTGCCCGCTCAGGGCGTCACCGTGATGATCGCCGTCATCGCTGGGTGAATAGTGCAGTGGTAGGTGAAGGTGCCCGCGCTCGCGAAGGTGTGGCTGAAGGTCGTGGCTGTACCGAGCTGGCCGCTGCCGAAGGCCCCGTCGGTCGCGGTGACGGTGTGCGCGACCGCGTCGCCGTTCGTCCATGTCACCGCTGTTCCGGCTTTGATGGTCAGGTTCCCGGGAGCGAACGCGAAGTTCGCGATCTCGACAGACGCGCCGGTCGTGGTCGTGGCTACCGGCGTCGGTGAAACCGAAGTCGGAGAAGCCGACGCGCCGCCGTAGCGGCCGCCCCCGCCGCTCGCAGCCGAGGGCGCGGCTGTAGCGGGCGCGAGGACCGACGCCGGAGCCGCAGTCGGCGCGACTGATGGAACCAGAGTGGGCGACCCGTAGGTCGCGGAGCTACCGCAGGCGGCGAACAGGAGCGCGGCCCCTGCCAGCAGGACGGCGAGTTGCCTTTGGGCGCTCCGCGAGTCGAGTCGGGTCATGGTCAGTGATCTCCTCAGCGCCGGCTCGGATGGTGGCCGACGTGAGCAGGTACGCCGGCGGCGACCGGATGGATTTCAGGCCCGGCAGGTCGGATGAGCCGCCTGTTCCGCGGACGCCGCCTTAACGATCAGGATCCGCATGTTCGCGAGTACCGTCGATCGGAACCGCGCGGGGTCCGATCCGGGCGCAAGAGGAAGGGGGCCCATCGGCGAACCGATGAGCCCGGTCGATTGAGTCGCAGAACTTGCGGCCACTCCCGTCCGTCGAACTGATGGTCAGCGTTGGCGTCACCGGCGTCATCGGCGTTCCCGCCGGGCCCATCGGAGATAGCGGCTGCCTGTGGTTCGGGTCCGACATGCGCATAACCCCGCCTCCACGGGTCACCCTCGTCGTGACGGCCGGAGTGGCCGCCGGGGCGCATCGCGCAGATGCCACATTCTGTGGATATCCCTCTGGTGGACACGGATTACGGCGTGCACACTCCTCCAACCGGGAGGGAGGCATGGCAGCCCTCCGGTCAGCCGGGGAGGACTTTGGCATGGTTCGCCACATGGTTCGCTTGGTCATCAAATCCGGGCAGTGGGATGCGTTCCTCGCCGCGCACACCGCGTGGAACGAGGTTGCGGTGACGCTCGGGCTGCCCGCCTACAAGGTCTACTCCTCGGATTGGGGAACCTTCAGCGAGGCGTTCTCCGAGGGGGAATATCAGAGCAGTGGCGATATCGAAGCCCGGTTCAATGCGGTCCAGAAGGATGCGAAATACAGGGCCGCAATGACCGCGCTGAGCCAGCATTTTGTCGACGGCCAAAGTCGCGACTATGTCCTGTCGGAGGAAATCGCCGACTAGACCATCTCGCAGGCCGGGTGACTCGAAGGCAGGGGTCTCCACGTTCCCAACCCTTGCACCCCGAGTCGCCCTCGTCGTGACGACCGGAGTGGCTGCGTCCGGAGCTGTTGACTGGGCGCGGCACATTCTGTGGATAACCCACTAGCGTCGGCACTATTGGGCGCGCACACTCCGCCGACCGGAAGAGAGGCAGGGGAGCCTTCGGGCTTCCACCAGCGCGACGTCCCAATACGGTCGCCTCGACCGCCGCGCAGGGCCAATGGCGAGTCCGACTCGTCCGGCGTGGCGCCGCTGCGCCCAAGGAGGTTGGTCGAGTGACACGATTTGCGGTGATCCGCAGTCCACTTCTGGCCCTCGCCCTGGTTGCCGTTCTGGCGGGAACCGCCGTGGCCACGGTCGCGACCGGTTTCGTGGGAACGCCCCTGGCTCGCGGGACGGTCAGCAACGCGGTCCAGCTCAGGACCGGCGTGGACTACACGAGGGCAATCGACGCCCTCAACACATACATCTCGAGGCTTTCTGCCGTCAAAGCTCCGACGCCGGCACAGACCACGGCGCTTCAGACGTACACGGATCGCCTCGCGGATTTGATGGCACGCCCGCAGACTGGGATCAATCTCCAGACCAAGGGATCCGTGGACGTCGCCAACGCCACGGTTGCCGTTGCGCCCGGCGGCGACTCCGGATGGCATGAGCATCCCGGCCTCGTGATCGTCACCGTCAAGTCGGGCACCATAACGTTCTACAACATGGCCTGCGCCGGGACTGTCCACGCTGCCGGGACGACCTTCATCGAGGTTAACGGTGACGGACCGGGCATTGCACGTAATGAAACCACGGCCCCGGTCGAGTTGGTCGTCACATACGTCGTTCCGATCGGGGCCGCCCTGCGGATCGACACGCCCGTCGCCCCGTGCGTGCTGCCCTGAGACGTTCGCTCGAACAACGGGTGGAGCTGTTCGACTGAGAGGCCCAACTGGGAGCGCCCGGTAGGGCTGGCGAATGTTGCTCACGGACCGCCACGGCGGTGGAGACCTCGGCTTTCAAGCCGGGGTCTCCGGCTATTGTCGACGCGGTCGATCCCGGCAGAATCCGGCCACAGAGGACGGGCGGCCGACCGGGCGATTCTCGGGGCTTCGGCGGACGCAGTCGTGGCCCCGCGCAGCGGATGGCCGCCTCGGGACGTGTCCCCCGATCAGGAAATGGGGTGGCCTACGGGGATTGAACCCGTAACCTCTGGAGCCACAATCCAGTGCTC
>JBDTOF010000068.1:0-2865 GCA_039933375.1 Chloroflexota bacterium | reverse complement strand
GCTGCGATTCGTGGGTTCTACCGTTTCGCGTTCGGCGAGGGCGTGATCCGCGTTGACGTCGCGGCGCGCCTCGATCTGCCGAAGATGTCGCGACTGCTGCCCGAGACCCTGACCGTCGCAGAGGTTGAGCGAATGCTCGATTCGGCGGGAGGTGCAGTGGTCGCTGAGGGCATTGCCGACGAGGTAGCAACGGCCGTTCTTCGTGATCGAGCTCTGCTGGAGCTGCTCTATGCAGCCGGTCTGCGCATCTCCGAGGCGCTCGGCCTCGACCTCGAGGATCTTTCGTTCGACGGTGGCTTCGTCCGAGTCATCGGCAAGGGAGACAAGGAGCGCCTCGTCCCGGTCGGGGACATTGCGCTCTCCGTCCTCGGTCAGTGGATCGCAGGTCCACGGGTCGGGCTGGTCGCCCTGGCGGGAACGAGCCAGGCTCGCGGCGGCCCGCTGTTCCTCGGCGATCGGGGCGGACGGTGGGCTCGACAGCAGGCCTGGCTGGCCGTGAAGCGGGCAGCCGCCCGGGCGGGACTATCCGACCGGGTGAGCCCGCACACGCTCCGCCACTCGTTTGCCACACACCTGCTGGAGGGAGGAGCCGACCTCCGGATCGTCCAGGAGTTGCTCGGGCATGCGAGTATCAGCACGACCCAGCTCTATACCCACCTGACTGGTGAACGGATTCGCGAGGTCTACGCTCGCGCTCATCCGCGCGCCTGATCCCGCAGGGAGGACATCTTGGCCCGTTACTCGGAAACACTCCTCTCGGATGGCGAGCGCATCGCACTCCGGGCTCGCCAGCATTGGCTGGCCACGTTCGTCGACGGTCGCGTCGCCTGGGCGTTGTTCCTGGCCTCGCTGGTCCTGCTCGCCCTCAGGCTCCAAATGAGCGGTGGCGGCGCGCCCGAGCAGGTGCTCGGGTACCTCGTCCTGGTTCTCCTCATCGTTTCGGTCGTCATGCTCGGGTATCGATACTGGAGCTGGTACGCCCAGGACTACCTCGTGACCAATCGGCGCGTCCTCAAGGTCGAGGGGATCCTCAACAAGCGTTCGGCCGACAGCTCACTGGAGAAGATCAACGACGCCGTGCTGGAGCAGAACCTGGCCGGCCGGATCTTCGGGTACGGGGACCTCGACATCATGACGGCGGCCGAAGAGTCGGTGGACCGCTACCGGATGCTCGACAAGGCCCCGCGGTTCAAGAAGGTGATGCTCGACCAGAAGCACCAGCTCGAGGCGGACATGGTCCGGTTGCCCAGCCCGCCGGTCCGCCCGAGTGCTCCTCGCCCGCGCGTCATGACCACGGATGAGGTGACCAAGGCAATCGACGATCTGGCCGCCCTCCGCGACCGGGGAGCCATCTCCGCAGCCGATTTCGAGTCCAAGAAGCAGGAGTTGCTCGGCCGGATCTGATCCTCCCGCCCCGACCAGCGCCGAGCGACTAGGATTCCCGGACGGCGTACGCCGACCCCCGCACGAGGATATCGACCCAGTGGTGCTCGACGAGCTGTTCATCGTCAAATTGCTGCTCATCGGGATCATCCTCCTGGTGGCCCTCCCGATCCACGAATTCGCGCACGCCCTGACCGCCTACCGGTTCGGCGATGGGACGGCGAAGCTGCTCGGGAGGTTGACCCTCAATCCGATCGTTCACTTCGATCCCGTCGGCGGGACCCTGCTGGTCCTGACGCTGCTTGCGCCCGGCGGACTCTTCGTGTTCGGCTGGGCGAAGCCGACGCCGGTGAATCCGGCGAACCTTCGCGGAGGCCGCGGCAGCGACGCGTGGGTGGCGCTCGCGGGGCCGCTGTCGAACCTGATCATGGCCACGGCAGTGGCGATCCCGTTCCGTGTCATGCTCGCGACCGGCGTGGACGTGCCGGTCATCGTGCTCGTCGGCATGGATCTCTTCATCAGGATCAATATCGCGCTGATGATCTTCAACCTGATCCCGTTGCCGCCCCTCGACGGCTCTCATGTGCTCCTGGCGCTGGTCGATCCCCGGACGAGTTGGCGGCTGCGAAACATCCTGCAGCAGTACGGGCCGATCCTGCTCCTGGCGCTCATCCTCGTGCCGTCGCTGACCGGATTGCCCTCGCCACTCGGCATCATCTTCGAGGTCATCGCCGGGCCGATCATCACCCTGTTGACGGGCCAATGACATCGGGTGGGCCGGCCTGGTGGGCCGGCAGAATCCGACAGTTCCGGGCCCACCTCGGCGCCACGGTCAGCCCGGGCGACCGAGCAACGTTGGCCGGCTGGCTGACGCCGGCACAGCTCCTGGCCTTTGATGCGATGACCGTCGCCGACCGGCGTCACGGGCTCGACGTCATGGCCTCCCTGCGGATCGATGGCGTGGACCAGCCGGAGGTCCTCATCGCGGGACTGCTCCATGACGCCGGGAAGGGTCAGACGGGCGTCGTCCCACGCGTCATTCACTCCCTCGGCGGGGCCTACGGATCGTGGATCCCGGGGATGGCACGCCTCGTGCCGGGCATGGCAGCTCCTCTCGAGCGCCTCGCGACTCACCCGGAGCGATCGGCGCAGATCGCGCTGGCCGCTGGTTGCACGGTCCGGACCGCGGACCTCATCCGCTGGCAGGAGGCGCCCCGTGACGCCGAGTTCGGCGAGCGACTTCGCCTTGCCGACGAGGCGAACTGACGTGACGGGAGTAACCGCAGTGCCACCTGGTCCGACGGCGGGCACGTCCGTCCGATTCGGATCGGCTCGCCGGCCGGAGGAGGCGACGGAAGTCGTGCTCGGGGACTGGGCTGGTCCGCTCGGGCTCCTCCTCACGCTGATCGAGGCCCGCCGGCTCGACGTCCTGTCCGTTCCGCTCGGCGCATTGGCGGGCGCCTACCTCGAGGCGCTGGCGAC
>JBDTOF010000067.1:0-6160 GCA_039933375.1 Chloroflexota bacterium | reverse complement strand
CGATTTCGACGCCTCGTTTGACCCCACTGGCCTCCTCGCCGCCGTCTGGATTGCGGATTCCGCCGAACCGGCCGTGGGAACACTCCGCCTCATCGTTCTGACCGAGGATGGTTGGGGGATCGATGCCACCATCGATCCCTTGCCGGGCGTTACTGCACTGCGGGGCGTCTCGATCAATCTGGGCCGTCTGGCGTGGGTCACGCCTCCGGGCCAGGACGGCGAGGGCTCGCATGTCCAGGTGCTCGGCTGGAACGGCCGGGGCTTCGGGCAGGTCCGTTCCATTCAGGCGGACAAGCTCTTCGTCGCCCGCTGACGGCCGAGCCGCGCTTCGGCCCTCACGCCGCGGCGTCAGGGCACCCCGTCCTGACAGCCGAGCCCTGCATGTCGTAGAGTCCCGCTGTGCGACCCAGCAGGACGGTCGCGATCGCGGCGCTCACCGCCCTGATCGCGCTCGGATCGCTGCCGGGACTGGTCGGCTCACATGAACCGAGCATTGGCCAGTCAATTACTCCGGCAGCATTTCGGGAAGTCATCCTAGCGGCGACCGGTGGCCGATCGACCCCAACGATCGTGACCCCTGATTCGACGTACGCATCGGCCAGCCAGCTCACGCCCGACTCGACCTTCTCCGAACCAGGGACAGAGTCAACCACGGAGACCACGGATCGAGTGGCAGCCAAGCTCCCCGCCGTGGCCAGCACCTGGGACTGGAAGACGCCGAACTACAAGCTCCAGGGTTACGCCAGCTTCTACGACTACGGCACGACCGCCATGCGCATCCCGAGGGGTACCGTGATCGTCATCTGCGGTGCTCACGGGTGCATCGAACGCGTGGTCAGCGACTATGGGCCGGTTGCTGGCACGGGACGGATCGTCGACATGTATCGACCGGACTTCTTCCGCATCTGCGGCTGTGGGTGGTGGTCCGGAACGACGTCGGTCACGATCTCCGTCTACTGACCCAGGACTCCCCCGCGCGGTAGACTTCGCTCGCGAACCTTCGAGGACCGGCCACGAGAGCCGGACGACAGGCCCGGAGAGGCCGGAAGGAGAGGGATCACGCCAGTGCCACGACGCAGCGGCGCGACGAATCGGCGATCGGGAATGCACCGGTGAGCGGTCGTCGAATCATGACGGCGGAGGAAATCCGTCGGGCCGTGATCCGCATTTCCCACGAGATCGTGGAGAAGCATGCCGGGACTGAGCACCTGGTCCTCGTTGGCATCCAGCGTCGAGGCGTCCCGCTTGCCCGCCGGGTGGCTGCCTCAATCCTCGAGCACGAAAACGCTGCCCTGCCGGTTGGTGCGCTGGATATCACCTTCTACCGCGACGATCTATCGATGCTGGCCCAGCAGCCCGTGGTCAAGGGCACGGACCTGCCGTTCGACGTGACCGGGACGACGGTCGTCCTCGTCGATGACGTCCTGTATACAGGGAGGACGATCCGGGCCGCGATGGATGCACTCATGGAGTACGGCCGCCCGACGGCGATCCGCCTTGCGGTGCTGGTTGACCGCGGCCATCGCGAGCTCCCCATCCGGGCCGACCACGTCGGCAAGAACGTCCCGACGTCGCGGGAGGAACTCGTTCGCGTGAGAATCGAGGAAATCGACGGAGAAGACGCCGTCGACATCGATCGTGCGCCGCCGGCCGGCGAGCGAGGCCCATCAGACCCGGCCCACACAGACGTGGCCGCCGTTCCGTGAGCGTCGCCGCGGACCCGACCGTGCCGCTGCCCGATGATTCGGCCGATCTCGAGCTCCCGGGACCCGGTGGCAGCGACCATCCGGCGCCTGCTGGGCACTGGGCCCACCGCCACCTTCTCGACGTTGACGTGCTGTCCGGCGATGACCTGGAACTCGTCATGCAGACCACGGCCACGATGACCGAGATCCTGGCCCGCAGCATCCCGAAGGTCCCGACCCTGCGTGGCTGGGGCGTGACCAATCTGTTCTACGAGGCTTCCACGCGGACCCGGGTGAGCTTCGAGGTCGCCGCCAAGAACCTGTCGGCCGATGTTGTCAATGTCGCCTCATCTGGTTCGTCCGTGACGAAGGGCGAGTCGCTGATCGATACGATCAAGACGCTGGAAGCTCTGGGAGCCCGGATCCTGGTGATCCGCCATCCAACCTCCGGGGCACCCCACCTGGCCGCCGAGACGTTCTCGGGCCGGGTCATCAACGCGGGTGATGGCACCCGCGCCCATCCGACGCAGGCGCTGCTGGACCTCTACACACTGCGGACGAACCTGCCCGGCGGGACCGTCACCGGCCGCAAGATCGTGATCCTGGGCGATGTGATGCACTCGCGCGTCGCGCGAAGCAACCTGTGGTCGCTGACGGTGGCGGGAGCGGACGTCTGGGTATGCGGGCCGGCCACCCTGCTCCGGGGATTCGATGCCTGGGCCAAAGCGGGGGTCGGCGGGTCCCGTCGGTTCACCGTCACCTCGGATCTCGGGGCCGCCCTGCGCGACGCGGACGTGGTCATGGCGCTCCGGATCCAGCACGAACGAATGGCGAGTGGCCTGCTCCCGTCCCTGCGCGAATATGCGGCCCGCTTTGGACTGACCCGGGAGCGGCTGGCCTTGGCGAGTCCTGAGGCGCTCGTGATGCACCCTGGTCCGATGAACGAGGGCGTTGAGATCGCACCGGATGTCGCGGCCGGCGCCCGGTCGCTCATCACCAACCAGGTGGCCAATGGTGTGGCCGTCCGGATGGCGGTCATGTATCTGCTTGCCGGGGCGCCGGCATGACCGTCCAGGCCGTTCCCGGCGCGGTCGGCTTCGGCGCGCCGCTGGCGGTCGGCACGCCGCTGGCCGTCGGCACGCGGCTGGCCGTCGGCACGCCACTCGCTGACCTCGAGATCAGCCGAGCCTGGCTGGTCGATCCGGCGAGTGGGCGGGAGGGTCCGGGTGAGATCGTGGTCACCAACGGTGTACTCGAGGCGGTGACCTGGCTCACGGGCGCCGAGGCGGACGACGTGGACGCGACCGGAGTCGTGGTGGCGCCGGGCTTCCTCGACCTCCATGCTCACTTCCGCGAGCCCGGAAACGAGGACGCCGAGACGGTTGCCTCGGGACTGGCCGCGGCCGCACATGGCGGGTTCACGGCCGTGTGCGTCATGCCGAACACGAACCCGCCGCTGGACGAACCATCCGTCCTCGCCCGGATGAGAGACGCGGCAGCGGCGTCGGGCTCGCCGGTCACGCTCCTGGCGCACGGCGCGGTCAGCGTCGGTCGGTCCGGGGAGCAATTGGCGGCCCTCGGCGAACTCGCGGACGCAGGTGTCGTCGGATTCAGCGACGACGGTTCGCCGGTCTGGTCCGCGTCGCTGTTCCGGAACGCCATGGCGTACGCCGGCATGCTCGGATTGCCACTCGTCGACCATCCCGAGGATTTGACGCTCACGGCTGATGCGGAGGCGAACGAGGGGCTGATCGCCACCGTGCTTGGCCTGCGCGGCTGGCCGCCGGCGGCCGAAGCCGGAGCCGTGGCTCGCGATATCGCGATCCTTGCCGACGTCATCGGTGACGTACCCGGCGCGCGCCTGCATCTCACCCACGTCTCGACGGCCGCGTCGCTCGAGCACATCCGACGGGCGAAGGCGGCTGGCCTCCCGGTCACCTGCGACGTAACACCGCATCACCTGGCCCTGACCGACGAGTGGATCGCCGGCTCGCGGCGCTGGAGCTGGGAGGCGCTCAGCGAGGACGGAGCCGCTCGGGACCCGTGGAGCGACGGCGTCACGGGTGGGCGACATTTCGACACCGCGCTCCGCGTCAATCCGCCGCTCCGGTCGGCCACGGATGCCGCCGCGTGCCTCGCCGGTCTTGGGGACGGCACGATCGATGCGATCGCGACGGACCATGCTCCACACACGGAAGTGGACAAAGCAGCCGAATTCGGCCTCGCCGCGAACGGGATCAGCGGCATCGAGACGGCGCTCGGGGTGGTTCTCGCCGCAGTGGATGCCGAACGCCTCACCCTCGCGACCGCTGTCGCCGCGCTGACGACCGGCCCAGCGCGCGTGCTCGGCGCTCGAGCGCCCGGCGATGGAGTTCGCGGACTCGTGGAAGGAGCCGTGGCGGATCTGGTGGTGTTCGACCGTTCCGATCGGTGGACGGTTACGAAGGCCGCCCTCGCGTCGAAGGGCAAGAACTCGCCGCTGCTCGGCCAGGAGTTGCCGGGCCGCGTGCTGCTGACGGTGGCCGGGGGCCGCATCGCCTATCAGGCTGCGGAGACCGCGGACGGCTGACGGGCCCATTCCGCCGGCACTCATCCCGCGCCGGCCCGCTACGATGGCCCCGATGGCCAGATTCTCCATGAACCGCGACTACGAGCGCCGTCCGTATTGGCACGCGACCATGCCTCGGCTGCACGATCGAAGCGGGCGTCAGTTGCCGGACGCGGTCGATGTCGTGATCGTCGGCGGTGGCTACACGGGGGTCGCCGCGGCGCGCAAGCTCGCGTTGCAGGGAGCGACGGCCGTGCTGCTCGAGGCGCAAACCCTGGGCTGGGGTGCGTCGACGCGGAATGGCGGCATCATCCATCCCGGCTACAAGTGGGGCCCGCAGACCCTCGTGAAGCGGTACGGCGCCGCCACGGCGCGGGCGATCTACGCGGAGTCCGTCGAGGCGTTCGAGCTGGTCACGGGTCTCATTCGCGACCATGCGATCGATGCGGAACTTCGGACCACCGGTTGGCTGGAACTCGCCTGGGCTCCAAAGCATGCCGCCGCGTTTCCCGAAGAGGCCGGGGCCCTGGAGGGCTACGGCATGCGAGCCCGAACGATTGCACGCGGTGCGCTCCGCGAGGAGATCGGGACCGACGCGTACCACGGCGGCCTGGCCATTGACCCGGGCGGCGTGATCCACCCAGGGAAATGGTTCGCTGGCCTCGTTGGTCTGGCCGACCGAGCCGGCGCGGACCTCCACGAAACCACGCCCGTCACCTCGATTCGACGGCAGCGCGATGGCCGGTTCGTGGTGGAGACCGCCCGGGGCGCCATCCTGGCCCGCGACGTGCTCATTGCCACCAACGGGTACCTCGATGCAGCCCATCCGGGCATCCGACGCCGGATCGTGCCGATCGGGAGCTACATCATCGCGACCGAGCCCCTGCCCCCGGATCTGGCCCATGAGCTCTCGCCGACCGGGCGCGCCTACTTCGACACGAGGAACTTCCTGTCCTACTGGCACCTCTCGGCGGATCGGCGGCTGATCTTCGGTGGCCGAGTCAGCTTCCTGCCCACCAGCGTCGATCGAACGGCACGCCTGCTACACGCCCGGATGCTGGCGATCCATCCCCAGCTGGCTGAATACCGGATCGACTACTCGTGGGGCGGCAAGGTCGCGATGACGTTCGATCGGATGCCGCACATCGGGCGTCTCGGCGGCGCGATGTACGCGACCGGCTATTCGGGCACCGGCGTCCTGATGTCGACCTACCTGGGCACCCGAGCCGCGGAGTGGCTGGGCGGCGGCACCCCGCCGGCGCTCGCGAAGCTGCGATTCCCGTTGGTTCCGGCACCCTACGAAGGGCGTCCGTGGTTCCTTCCGATCATCGGCGAGGTGTTCCGAATGCAGGACCGTCTGGCACTCCGCTCAGCCGACAGATCCGGTGTTGTCGACCGAGGCGACGAGCGGTGACGCCGTCGACCTGCCGCCGAGCATCGCGGCAGCGCTAGCGCGAACAGGCCCGGAGCCGTGCCGCGCCTGCTGGTCGTCCTGTCCTGGATGGTGCTCCTGGTCGCGCTTGCGGCCCCCGTCAGCGGCGCAGATCCATCTCCTGCCCCATCGCCGACGCCGTCGCCCACCGACGACCCGCGCACCTGCGCCCAGCGCTATCCGATCGATGGCCCTGGCGGGGTGAACCTGCAAATCGCCTGCATCGTCGTCGAGTTCGTCGCCGCCGACGCGAAGTCTGAAGCGAAGGCCGAGGCACAGGCGCGGATCGCCTCCGGTTTCGGACCGGTGGTCGTCCTCGTTTCGGCGGCCGTCGTGGCCTGGATTGCCGTTCAATGGATGTCGCGACGAACGGGCGCGCGGCTTGCGCCAACCCAACCCGCTCGATGGTGGTCGTGTACCCACTGCCGATCACTGACTGCGATCGGCATCACCAACTGCTACCGATGCGGGCAACCATGGACGGCTGATGCCCTG
>JBDTOF010000066.1:0-3821 GCA_039933375.1 Chloroflexota bacterium | reverse complement strand
GAGGGCCTTGCACCTCTACCAGGGCACGACAGAGCAGTTCATCGCCGATGCCGTACAGGCTCGCCTGGCAAACCAGCTCGCGGATCGCTTCTTCGTTGAGTTCCGATACCGGCCCGCACATTCCGAGATCACCTCCTGGCGCAATTCCCTCAGTGCCATGGCGAACGTCCTCCAGCTCGCCGACCTGCGCGATCAAGGGATCCTGGTCGAGCTGAAGCTCCCGCTCTCCTCGAAACGCCTCGATGTTCTGATCACGGGATCGAACCCTTCAACCCGTGGCGACCACGCCGTGGTGGTCGAGCTCAAGCAATGGACCGAGGTCGGGCGCTCGAATATCACCGACTGCGTCGTCGTCACCTACGGCGGGGGGCACGAAAAGGACGCCCTGCATCCATCGCGGCAGGTTGCGCAGTACCAGCGATACCTGATCGACACCCATCCGGCGTTCTCCGATGGCGCCGTCGCGCTCGATGCGTGCGCCTATCTCCACTACGCTCAGCACGACCCGGAGTCGCCCATCTACCACCAGGACTTCGCCAGCCTCCTGGCGACCAATCCGGCGTTTGCCGGCGACCAGACTGACGCTTTCGCGAGCTTCCTCGATGAGCGCGTTTCAGGCCCGGACGACGGCTCTATCCTGGATCGCGTCGCCACGTCCGCGTTCCGTCCCCACAAACGTCTGCTCGACCACGTTGCGGCTGTCATCCGCCGCGAGCCCGTCTTCACGCTCCTGGACGAACAGCAGGTCACCTACAACGCGATCATGGATTCGGTCCGGGCCGCCGGCCAGAACCAGCAGTCGGTCGTGTTCCTCGTCAAGGGCGGACCGGGGACGGGCAAGTCGGTCATCGCGGTAAACCTCGTCGCCGAATTGGCCGAGAAGGGCCTGCGAATCCTTCACCTGACCGGATCCAAGGCATTCACCGAGAACCTGCGCAAAGTCGTCGGACCGCGGGCAAGCGCGATGTTCAAGTACTTCCGCGATACGGCGACCGTCGACGAGCAGCTCGACGTCGCGATCCTCGACGAGGCGCACCGGATCCGGACGATCAGCACGAGTCGGTTCACGCCGGCGAAGGCGCGTACCGACAAGGCCCAGATCGACGACATCCTCGATGCCAGCCGTGTATCGGTCTTCTTCATCGATGACCTGCAGGTCGTCCGCCCCGGTGAGGTCGGCAGCACGGACCTGATCCGCGAATCGGCCGCTAAGCGAGGGCTCCAGGTCCGCGAATTCGAGCTCCAGGCGCAGTTCCGCTCGAATGGCTCGGATTCGTTCATCCAGTGGATCGACAACACCATGGAGCTGAACCGAACGCCCCAGATCCTGTGGCCGATGGACGACGACTTCGACTTCCGGATCATCGGCAACGTCCGCGAACTCGAACGAATGATCCGCGGCAGGGCAGGGGAGGGGGCCACCGCGCGCCTCGTCGCCGGTTTCTGCTGGCCATGGTCGGACCCTGACGATGCCGGCCAGCTCGCCCCCGACGTGACGGTCGGGGACTGGTCGATGCCCTGGAACGCCAAGGCCGACGCGAAACGCTTGGGCCCTGGGATCCCGAAGTCGGACTTCTGGGCGAGCGCGAAGGAGGGGATCGACCAGGTCGGATGCGTCTACACGGCGCAGGGCTTCGAATTCGACTACGTCGGCGTGATCGTCGGGCCCGATCTCGTCTACCGGCCGATGGATGGGGGATGGGTCGGCCAGCGCGACCAATCGCACGACCGCGTCGTTCGCAGCGGCGTCACCGACCAGCAGTTCACCGACTTCGTCAAGAGCACCTACCGCGTCCTGCTGACCCGCGGCCTCCGCGGCTGCTACGTCTACTTCATGGACGCCCCGACCAGGGATTTCGTGCTCAGTCGGACGGAGCGGACGACGAAGTTCGCCCGGGCAGCCGAGCTCAGCGCCGATTACAAGCCTTCCCGAGGCGAGTCACGCTGACGAGCGGCCCCATCTCGAGGTCAATAACGAGTGGTAACGGAGATGCGTATGGACAAGTTTCCCCGGTTGTGAAGTTTCGCGAAATCGTCCGCACGAGTCCCAGATTTCTGGCCGCGAAATCTCACGTTCCGTCTGCGATCGCACGATCTGTCCGGCCGGCAGCGGACTGACTCGTCGCAAGGGGCGACGGCGGTGCGGCCCAGCGACTGGCCAGGACGTCCAACGAGTCATCACGCCCGACGGGTCATCATGCCCGCAGCCTTCAGGCGGTCAGCCCAGCATGCTGTCCACCGCCTGCCGGATGTCGTCGTCGCCGACGCCGACGAACCGCGCCTGGGACACAAAGGCGGCGGTGATCTCCGCCAGCCGTCGCCGGCGTTCCGAATCCGACAAGGTGCGTGGCGAGTCGCCCACCGTGGTGCCGCCCCCTCGCCGGGTGACAATGAGCCCGCCACCCTCCAGTTCGGCATACGATCGCATTACTGTCCCCGCCGCCACTCCGAGGTCGGACGCCAGCTGCCGGACGGTGGGCAATCGGGAGCCGGATTGGAGCAGCCCCGATTCGATGGCCGTGGCAAGTTGGCGCCGCAGCTGCTCGTACGGCGGTGTCGGGTCTCCTGGGTCCAGCCGAAGCGCGACGGTCACGACGGCTGCCTGCTCGAGCCGTCCCCCGGAACCAGGACGAGGACGGCGAACCGGAGTGAAACGGCTAGGGCGACAAACGCGACAATCGCCAGCCCCCAGGAGCCCAACCCGTAGGCGGTCGTGCACGCCTCGTTGCCGACGGTAATCGCCGCTGTGTAGGACAGGCCGGCGAGGCTCGTCGCCGCCACGAGCCCGAACGCCGCAACGATCCCTTCGGCGGTCTGGCGACGCAACGCATCATCGACGCGAACGAGCTCAGGGTCGGCTCCGTTACGCGGGCGTCGGGTCGTCGCCACCAGACCTACCAAAGCCAGTGCAAGAACCGCCAGAACGCCGACAGCCATGCCGACGGTGTAGTAGCTGCCCGGGAACGGACTGCTGGCCACGACCACTGTCTGCTCGTGGCCGCCCTGCTGGTCCCACCACTGTTCGACACACGAGTGGGTGAACGTGCGATCGAACCCGCCTCCGTCAGAAGTCGCCACCAGCGTGGTCCAGGCACCGATAACCACCAACACAAGGAGCAACGCTGCCGCGATGGTTGCCGGCCGAGCCGGGAGGTAGTCCCGGACCTGACGGCGCTCAATGCCAGCCGTGCCCGTCACGCGGGCCCGTGTGTAGGTCAGCTGCTGGCCGATCAGGATCGCCGCGATCACCACCGTCCCGGCCAAGGCCGGCGCCACGAAGAGCCCCCAGCCGTAGCGGCCCAGCGAGCCCACCACGAAGAACACCGCCACGCTGGCGGCGATCCCGAGGTAGCGCGTCCTTAGGGTCACGCGGCGAAGTGCCGCCAGCCCCGGGTAGCGATCCTCGTCGAACGTGATCGATCGGGAACGGCGGACGGCGGTGACGCCGGCTGCGACGAGCATCACGAGCCCGACGATCAGGGGCAGGAAGAAGAGGAGCGGGAAGCCAAGTGAAACCATGCGGAAAGACTCCTTGTATCACACCACTGACACAAGGATGCACCACCGTCCTGGTTGTGTCAAGAACTGGACACAAGCCACGGCCCCAACAACTGCGGGTCGCTCCGTTCGCCAGCCTGGCATCTACCTCGGCAGCGACCGCATGGTGTTGTATTCCTACAACAGTCGGGGTAGCCCGAGGCCTTTCGCTTTCGCAGCCATTTCTATGCGACTTCACATCCAGGCTCTGCGTCGTCGCACCATCGTACAGACATAACTTACCTTATCGGCAGTAGTTACCACGAGCGACGAGCCCGCGCACG